>JAZSEL010000119.1:0-99792 GCA_045531685.1 Lachnospiraceae bacterium
ACTTCTTGGCTCACAGAACGACATGGCTACGACCCGACTTCCCTGAGCAGCCTTCATACCTGTGATATCTTCAGGAGATGTCTCAAGACGAACGAGAACTACCTTCTCGCCTCTTGCATTCCATGCTTCTGCATCTTCAGCTGTAAATACAACCTTACCGCAAGCAGCACCGGGAGATGCACCGAGACCCTTACCGATAGGTGTAGCAGCCTTGAGTGCCTTTGCATCGAACTGAGGATGGAGCAATGTGTCGAGGTTTCTGGGGTCGATCATTGCAACTGCCTCTTGCTCTGTTCTCATGCCCTCATCAACGAGGTCACAAGCTATCTTAAGAGCAGCCTGAGCTGTTCTCTTACCATTACGAGTCTGAAGCATATAGAGTTTCTGGTTTTCTACCGTAAATTCCATATCCTGCATATCTCTGTAGTGGTTTTCAAGTCTTGCACAAATTTCTGTAAATTTAGCGAAAGCTGCCGGGAATTTGCTTTCCATTTCTGCGATTGGCATTGGAGTACGGACACCGGCTACTACGTCTTCACCCTGAGCATTTGTTAAGAATTCACCCATGAGTTTCTTTTCGCCTGTAGATGGGTCACGGGTAAATGCAACACCGGTACCACAATCATCACCCATATTACCAAAAGCCATAGACTGTACGTTTACTGCAGTTCCCCATGAATATGGGATGTCGTTATCACGACGATATACGTTTGCACGTGGGTTGTCCCATGAACGGAATACAGCCTGGATAGCGCCCATTAACTGTACCTTTGGATCGGTAGGGAAGTCTTCGCCAATTTTAGCTTTGTATTCTGCTTTGAACTGGGTAGCCAATTCCTTTAAATCTTCTGCTGTAAGGTCTACGTCCTGTGTAACACCCTTCTTTTCTTTCATTTCATCAATGAGTTCTTCGAAGAACTTCTTACCAACTTCCATAACTACGTCCGAATACATCTGAATGAAACGTCTGTAGCAATCCCAAGCCCAACGTGGATTGCCTGATTTTTCTGCCATTGTATTTACTACGTCTTCGTTAAGGCCTAAGTTAAGAATGGTATCCATCATACCAGGCATGGATGCTCTGGCACCGGAGCGAACTGACACAAGTAACGGATTATCTAAATCACCAAATTTTTTACCTGTGATTTCTTCCATTTTTCCAATGTATTCATTAATCTGCGCCTGAATTTCATCGTTAATTTTGCGACCATCTTCGTAGTACTGTGTACAAGCTTCCGTTGTAATAGTAAAGCCCTGTGGTACTACATCAGCACCGATAATTTTTGTCATTTCAGCAAGGTTTGCACCTTTTCCGCCAAGAAGATTACGCATAGATGCATCGCCTTCTTCAAACAAATAAACCCATTTTGTCATTACTCGTTTTCTCCTTTTCATAAAAAATGTACTTGCAGGATAACCCCCACCTTACCTGCTATGATGCATTAACGCGAAAAAGTTTCCGTTAACGCAAACTAAGACGGTGTATGCCGTCTTAGTATTTGGCCGAATTCCGGCCTTGTTATTTATTTATCTTAAAATGAAAACTTATCTGCAAAGTATGCATCTAAATCTTCAATTTTAATTCTTTCCTGTTCCATAGAATCACGGAAACGTACTGTTACAGACTGATCTTCTTCCGATTCAAAGTCGTATGTAATACAGAATGGAGTACCGATTTCATCCTGACGACGATATCTCTTACCAATATTTCCTCTGTCATCAAATTCACAATTGTACTTCTTGCTTAACTGTGCAAAAATCTTCTCTGCACCTTCATTCAGCTTCTTAGACAACGGAAGTACACCAATCTTAACCGGTGCAAGTGCCGGATGGAAATGTAATACGGTACGCACATCTCCTTCACCGATTTCTTCTTCGTCATATGCAGCACATAAGAATGCCAATACAACACGGTCTGCACCAAGTGAAGGTTCTACTACGTAAGGAACATACTTAACGCCCTTCTGGTCATCAAAATAACTCATATCCTGTCCGGATACATTCTGATGCTGTGTTAAGTCATAATCTGTTCTGTCTGCAATACCCCATAATTCACCCCAACCGAATGGGAATAAGAATTCGATGTCCGTTGTTGCTTTTGAGTAGAAAGATAATTCTTCCTTATCATGGTCTCTTACACGCATTTCTTCCGGCTTAATGCCAAGAGTCTGTAACCAATCGATACAGAACTGCTTCCAATATGCAAACCATTCTAAATCTGTATCCGGTTCACAGAAGAATTCTAATTCCATCTGTTCAAATTCTCTTGTACGGAATGTAAAGTTACCCGGTGTAATCTCGTTACGGAAGGATTTACCAATCTGTCCGATACCGAAAGGAATTTTCTTGCGGGATGTTCTCTGAACATTCTTAAAGTTTACAAAGATACCCTGTGCGGTTTCCGGACGGAGATATACCGTATTCTTCGCATCTTCTGTAACGCCCTGGAAAGTCTTAAACATTAAGTTAAACTGACGGATATCTGTGAAGTTATGTTTACCACAGGTTGGACATGGAACATTATTGTCTTCGATAAAAGCTTTCATCTGTTCCTGACTCCAGCCATCGATGCTGCCTTCTAATGCAATCCCATGCTCTGCTGCAAAATCTTCGATAATCTTATCTGCACGGAAACGTTCGTGGCATTCCTTACAATCCATTAACGGATCTGAGAATCCGCCAAGATGTCCGGATGCTACCCATGTCTGAGGATTCATTAAAATCGCACAGTCTACACCTACGTTGTATGGATTTTCCATAACAAACTTCTGCCACCATGCTTTTTTAACGTTGTTCTTTAATTCTACACCAAGATTACCGTAATCCCATGTATTTGCAAGTCCGCCGTAAATCTCAGAACCCGGATATACGAATCCTCTGGACTTAGCCAGTGCAACGATTTTTTCCATTGTCTTTTCCATAATTTCCTCTCATTCTGCCATATGGCTATTTATTATTTGAACACAATAACCGCCTGTTCTTCGCCGGCTATTGTTGCCATTTTCCTATCTTCGGATACTTCAACATTCTCTGTTGTATACTCAATTTTTTTATACGTATGAACCGTAGATGGTTCATTGGTAATTACGATGTGATGCGTACCCAGACTCTCCCAATCCATCCGGTTCATCTGTTCTTCATCCTTTGTTCCCGCTTTGTTCTTCGCAGGAATGAATATACGATTCAAATCATAACCCAGCGCCAACGCTTCTTCTACTGTTCCGCTATACACCGATTTCTGATTCATGTCAGCATAATCATCCATATCGCGGTACTTCATCGTAAGCGTCAACTTGCTGCCATCGGTTGTAGTACTGACTACTTCCACTACCGTAGAGCCCGCCTGTTGGTTATAGGCCTCTACCTCTTCCTGATTCATAATTTCTAATTCTGAAATATCATAATAGTCAGAAGGAAAATCCTCTATGTAAGTAACTGTTACGCCACCTTCCTTATCCAATAATAGATTCGTTCCCTCCTGTAGCACAACCTTATCACTACATCCGGTCAGAAATACAAAAAGAAGGCATACTCCCAAAATACCTTCTATTCTCTTCCCGGCAACTATCCGTTTCTTCATATTTTGCCTATCTCCTATTTATCTTCCCTATTATACAAAAAATGAAAGCCCATTTCAACTACAACGTATCCAAAATTTCCAAGGATTTAAAGCCTGTCTGGAGACACATTTTACATATTCTGCCGGAAATTGCACGCAGTTCGTTAAGCACTTCCTCTGTAACGGTAAAAGTATACAATTTTTCTATGCTGCTACTTACTATGTAGTCCACCGCATATACCGTAGAAGGCAGATACGTCTTTCCTTCCGGAAGCCCCGGGAATTCCCCGTTAACTATGACTGCTTTTAGTTCATATATTGCGCGGATAAGAGGATTGGACAATGACGGAACGGACAATGCCCGCAAAGACTGGTACAAAAGCTTTAGCATTTGTCGCTCATCATTATTTTCCCTTGTATAATAATCCGCAATTTCCAAAAAATACATACCATAGTAAGCGCCTTCAAAATCCATACGCAGGTCTTCGAAATAATTGGATATCTCTGCTTCAGCCAGAGTATACGCCTCCCGTCCCGCATATACCTTGAACGTCCCAAAACAAAACAGATTTGTAGATGCGATAAATCTGCTGTTTGGTCTCCTAGCTCCTCTTACAAAAGCAGTGATTTTTCCCTTTTCTCTTGTCAGCAAAACAAGGCGCCTATCGTATTCACCGATAGGCACTGCCTTGATAATCATTCCCGTTACACTGGTAAAATCCTGCACTTGCTGTTTCTCCTTTGGAACTGTTCTCGTTTGCTGTTTGTTCCTTAAATTTTAGATAGTCTTCAATTTTTCCCGAACTGATAAATTGATCCCAGTAGCTTATTTCTTTCATCCTAATCCCCATTCCAATGGGAACATTCCTCTCTCCTGTTGCTTCCAGGCGCTAGGACTTTGCCCCATATCCGTTTTTCAATCTACACAGATATGGTCTGCTGTTTTCTATTATTCTATTCGGTTTCTTTTGCATCAAATCCAAAATTTTTTAAGAGGAAATCACTGTCACGCCAATCCTTCTTTACTTTTACCCAAAGCTGCAAATAGACCTTCGTTTCCAACATTTCCTCAATGTCCGGACGAGCCTGGGAACCGATTTTTTTAAGCATGGCTCCCTGCTTACCTATTATCATTCCCTTATGGGAATCCCTTTCGCAAACAATAGTCGCATCAATACGGCAAAGCTTGCGCTCAAATTTCATACTGTCAATGGCAACTGCCACTCCGTGAGGAATCTCATCCCCCATAAGCCGCAATACCTTTTCTCGGATAAGCTCCGCCACAATCTGACGCTCCGGCTGATCGGTAACCGTATCCTCATCATAAAACGGAATTCCTTCCGGAAGATACTTGAAAATGCAATCAAGCAACACATCCACATTGTTTCCCGTTCTGGCAGAAACAGGAACAATATCCACAAACTCCATTTCCTTACGATAGGTGTCAATAACAGCTAAAATTTCTTCCTTTTTGATGGTATCTACCTTATTGATGACCAGAATGACCGGAAGGTCTGCCTTCTTAAGGTCCTCAATGATACTCTTTTCCCCTGCACCGATATAGGTAGTCGGTTCTACTAAAAACAGAACTACATCCACATCGGCAATGGAACGTCTGGCAACACCCACCATATATTCGCCCAGCTTGTTTTTGGATTTGTGAATCCCCGGCGTATCTAAGAATACAATCTGCCCTTCCTCAGCCGTATATACCGTTTGAATACGGTTACGTGTTGTCTGCGGTTTATTGGAGGTAATGGCAATCTTCTGCCCTATTATCCGGTTCATCAATGTAGATTTTCCCACATTTGGCCTTCCGATAATAGAGGTAAATCCTGCCTTTTTCATTTCACTCATACATGCTCCTATTCTGTCTTGTTTTCTTCCGGTGCATTTTCTGTCTTATGCTCCGCCTGTACTCCCGGTTTATTTACGTATACCGATGGGGTAACCCTTGGAACTCCCATATTTTTCGGGGTCTGTTTCTTAATCTTTTCGTTCAGCTTATCTGCCACCTTGATAATTTTTATTACAACAAAAACAAGAATGACTATTACTACTCCCCATACGATAATATATGGAATATGAATAATCAATTGGATTCCAAACTCTTTGAATCCTTCTGCAATATCCGCAACACTGTCTGCAAAGCCCTGTGCTATCCGCTCACCGGCAGTCAGTTCTACAACAGGTGTTAATTCCACTACTTCATCGATATAAATATGTACGGTACTGTATTGTACCTTATTATCAAATGTTCTCAGCTGGGATTTCATGCTCTCAAGCTGGTATTTCACCTCAGATAAACGGCTCTCAATAGCAATAATATCCTCTATTGTCTCAGCCTCGGAAAGAAATACCAGTAATCGGTCCTGTTCTTCCTCTAACATCCTTGCATGGGAATCCAAATCCACATATTGAAGAGTCACATCTTCTACTGACTCATTACGGTCTACAACATTGGCCTCTTCCCCAACCTGTTTTAAGAAACCGTCCAGCTTATCCGCCGGTATTCTGGCTGTAATATTGGCGGAACGATGATGATTCCGGCTGTCATAGTAGCTTCCGTTATAGGCGCCCAATGACTCAATATATCCACCCAGTTCATCAATCTGCTTCTCCAAGGATACCATTAATTTATCATATTCCTTGGTCTCTACGGATAAATCTACCGTCTTAATCAGCTTGCGGTCGGAAACAGCACTTTCTTCCACCTCCGGTGCCTCTGCGCTGCCTCCTTCTGCATTGGTAGCTTTATAATCTGCATCGTAATAAGAGTCCATCAGCATTTCTTCTGCTGCTTCTTCTTCAGCTGCCCATTCCATTGGTGCCGCCTCTTCTGCAGCAAACTCTTTCGAACTGCCGCCGCAGGCTGCTAATGAAACAGATACTGCCAAAACACTCAGACCTACTATTAATCTTTTTTTCATAATCTTCCTCCTTTGTTTTGCACAAAACAATAAAGCAATTCCCTTTCTTAGTTTAATACAAATCGGTTACGGTATCAAACAATTCTACTGCTTCCTTTATCTTTTCGTCATTTCCCACAACACAGAAATAATCCTGTCCGACAAAACTTCTAACATGTCCTGCCAATCCCCGGATGGTATCCTGATTAGCCGCTAATAATTCTTCCCTTTCCTTTTGCAAATCTTCCTGCGTCTGCTTTGTCATAAATGCCGTAAGGGAACGAAGAGCTTTTGCTGCAGGAGTAAGCGGCGTATCCAATTCACTGATGGCTCCGATAATGTACTGTGTCATACTTCTGTCATCCTGTGCAAAAGAAGCCACATAGTCTGTTGCCTGCTCGAATACATCCACTGTCTTTTTCAGATTCGGGTCACGGTAAGAAACAAAATAGCTGTCACCACTCTTAGAGAAACTGCACATACAGCCATAAGCACCACCTTTTACCCTTACCTGATTCCAAAGATAATCATATCCCATAATTACCTTCAACACCCGTAATGCTCCCGTGTATTCCAGCCCATCTCTTCTGTAATTGCCGGCACGACACACATACTGGACCTGGGAGGACGATAACAAGCCCTCATTTTTCTTTTCTGTTTTAACCGGAATCTGCGTTGCTTTTTCTGCTTCCTTTGGAAGTTTCTTGGCAAATGCCTCCGCCAATTTCACAAATTCGATATATTCCTCTTCTTCTCCCGTAAAATCAAATACCAAATTACCTTCTGTAAAGAGGAATCTGCATAGACCGGTTAAGCCTTCCACCAATTCATCACTATACCGTTCCATATTCCCTTCCGTACGGCTAATCATCTGATAAGCAGGAAGTCCTGTCAGCGCCTCCTGAATCGCTGCTGCCTTTGAAAAATACGCCGCTGCTCTTCCTGCCGCAACCTGATGTCCTGCTGAAATCATATTGGACTGCATACGGGATTTTAATTCTCCGAGAATTTCCTGTAATCGCTTCTTATCCGAAAGTTTGGAGGTAAATACGATTTCTTCTAAGATAGCAAATGCCTCCGGCAATTTCCCTTTCAGGGTTTTCATTTTCCATTCAAAACTAATGGTAATATCTTCCAAATCTTTGGAGTTGGTATATACATTCACAACCGGAACAATTCCGCCCGTATTCAGATGAATCTGATTAAACAATTCCGCATACGAATATTTTTCGGTAGCCACATATCCAAGAACCGATTTTAACAGTCCCATGTATGGGAAATATTCTTCCGGTACTGCTTTTACCTGAAACAGCAAACGGGAATAGCTGATTCCGTTGGTATAAATCGGATGATATAAGCAAGTTTTATTTCCTATCCATCGTACTTCGTTGTATAGTTTTTCCGTTTCCTTTTTAATATCTTCTCTTTCCAACACCGGAATACATGCCAGTTTTTCCGGTTCGTCCTCGGTTTCCTGATATTCCGTTAACAGACGGGTATCCTCTACTATCTTTTCAATCTCTTCCTTTGTCAGGGAAGCCTTGTAAGCCGCTAATCTTTCTTTTAACTGCTTTTCTTCCTGCTCTACCAGATTTTTCTTTGGTTCTACAATTACAACGGACTTATGGGTGTTTTCCAAAACCGCTGTTTTCAACAGCTGTTCAAAATAGTCCCCTTCTATGTCTTCCCTAAGCTGCTTAAACGTATCATCCGCTTCCACATGGATAAACGGTTTTTCATCGTCATATAACCAGCTGTCAAACATCTGTAAACCATACATTAATCCCGGTGGATACGAGCCAAAATCTGCTTCTCTATATTTAAATTCATAATAATTCAAACCGGCACGGAGAGTATTCTTATCAAATCCATCTTCCACGAGTTTCTGTAACACTTCTTCTATCAGGGTAACAAAAGCATCCTTCTTATGGGCATCGGAATTCTTGGCGACAACAGAAAAATACGGTTGCTTAATTCCGTTATCATAAAAGCTGTAAATATCCTTACCGATTCCTGCATCCAACAATGCCTGCTTTAATACGGCTCCCGGTGCGGAGCAAAGAGCATAGTCAATTACCTGAAAGGCAATATAAGCTTTTCTGTCAAGACAATCATTGGTTACACAGTTATAACTCAAATAAGAGTTTTCCTTCTCCGGCTCATTTTCGGTAATAGAAAAATAATTCGTCACCTCAATCGGTGCCGCAAATGCCTTCTGGGAAGGAATGGTAGAATCAATCGTAAGGGCATCAAAAGCAGACAGATAATGCTCATCAATAAACATAAGCTTTTCTGCCATATCCATATTTCCGTATAAATAAATATAACTGTTAGACGGATGATAATACTGTCTGTGTACATCCAGATAATGCTCATAAGTCAGTTCCGGAATTACCTTTGGGTCTCCACCGGATTCTTCACTGTATGTGGTGTCCGGAAAAAGACTGTTAAATATCTCTCTTTCCAATACATCATCCGGAGAAGAAAATGCTCCCTTCATTTCATTATACACAACTCCATTAATGGTAAGCTCATCCGCCGCGCTCTCCATCTCATAATGCCAGCCTTCCTGTCTGAAGGTCATGTCTGTGTTGTAGATATTCGGATAAAACACCGCGTCCAGATATACGTGCATCAGATTCTGAAAATCCTTGTCATTACAGCTGGCAACCGGATATACGGTTTTGTCCGGGTAAGTCATAGCATTTAAAAAGGTATTAAGAGACCCCTTTGCCAATTCGATAAATGGGTCCTTTACCGGAAATTCCTTAGACCCACACAGGACCGAATGCTCCAAAATATGCATAACACCCGTGCTCTCCTTAGGCGGTGTACGGAATCCGATATAAAACACCTTATTTTCATCCTCATTTTCCATCAGTGCCACTCTTGCACCAGTCTTTTTATGTTTAAGAAGAAGTGCCCTTGTATTCAGCTCTTCTATTCTTCTGTCTTCCACTATTTCATAAGCTTTCACGTCTTCTATGCGCATCCGTTTTTTCTCCATACTCTCTTAATTTTAAAAAACCACATAAAACATCGTTCCATGTGGTTTATGTATTCTGTATTAAATACCTACTGCCAATAAGCCCAATGTAGTCAAATGCAGTTCTTCCACAAAAATCGTATTCATATTGGCATGTAAAAATTCTGCTTCTGTTCCCTCAACAATCTCTTGTATTTTGTACTCCTTTTGGACATATCCCGGTTTCCCCTTTCCATGTCCGTTTTCACGGAATACATTGAGTTTAAATCTTGCCTTCATCTGTTTGTAAATCAGATAGGATTCATCCGTTGGTTTCATAAAAAACAGATGGTTTTCCAAGGTGGTATTTCCCGCAATTTCTTTTAACATGTAATGGGATAAAATCACCTTAAATTTAAATGGAACTTCATCATTATCCATGATTTCATCATAGGTATATTTTGCCCCAATATAAACATTGGTCAAATCATGCATGACGTACTTAAAATCGTTATTCATCGGCACCCTCAAAATAAGTTATCTTATTTCCGCTCATACGGATAGCATCTTTAATCTTCTTTTCGGTCAGACCGGTTTCCTCTGCCAATTCCTCAATGGTTATCTTACGGTTCAAGGCTTCTGCCAGTTTCTTGGCTTCCTCAGACACTTGATTTACCCTGTCTGCTATTTTGCTGTCTACCTTATGGTCATCCTCTGTCTCACGGATAAGTGCTTCCATGGCATCCATGGCCATCTTGGCAAGAGTTCCCGGCACTTCCTTTGCGGACTCAAGGGCTCCCAGCATCTCCACACCTACGGCAAGTGCTACATTTCCTTCCCCAATCAAATCCTCAAGCAATACCTCCTGACCGGTATAGAGCTTGGCAATATCCACAATATCCGGAAGCAAAATCTCAATGGTCTTTGCCTTTCCTTCACTATCCCCTGCCATTGCCGACAAAAAGAATGCTTCCTTCTGACCATCGGTGTACACAGGCAGTTCCTCAATCTGACTGATATAATCTGTCAGGAAATCCTTATCCTCTTCTGTTAAATATTCATCCAAATCCACCGGTTCACCAATACCGATTTTTTTCTGTTTTAAATAATCATAAATAGGTGCTAAGGCATCCTTCTCCATGCCGATACCTGTAAAAGCCTCTTCAACCTGCTCTTTTGAGACCACATTTCCCTGACTTGCCGCAAGGCTCTTGATTTCTTCCAACGTTTTTGCAAATGCTAATTCCTGATTCATACCTCTGCCTTTCCACTCCCGCCTCTTACGGCCCGGTGTTTGTTTTTAGGATTATTCCACATGCTTGTGGGTAAATAAATGGTCCTGGCAATATTCGTAATTACCATTGCATTTGGAACAAAAACGGAATTCCAATTCCGGATTGGTTTCTTCTGTTCTGCCACAAATTGCACATTTGTGACGGGTAATATTCGTGGAATGACGTACCTCTTTTCTAAACTGCTGGCGATGCTTTGCCTGTTTTGGTGTCATACGGATCCGGTTTCTTGATGTAACAAAAAATACAACAAAGTTAAGAAGGGAAGAACCAATCACTACCCAATTAATCAGTCCACCCATTAAGCACTCTAATATCAGATATACTCCGTAAATAATCCCCATATGTTTTACTTTTACGGGAATCACAAACATTAACAGCACCTGCATCTCCGGGAACGTAGCCGCAAAGGCAAGGAATATGGACATATTTACATAATAGGTACTGAACAATGCCCCAAAGGATACATTGCCCATTCCAAGCACCGCGTACGCACCATACAACAAAAAGCTTCCCAGAATCGTAAACAACATACCGGAAAACAAATAACAATTGTATCTATAGGTTCCCCATACCCGTTCCAAAGTAGAACCGATGCTGTAATAAAAATACAGGGTAATCAATGTAAAGAAAAGATTATTCGTATATGGCGGAACAATAATCCAGGTAACCAACCGCCATATCTGTCCTTTCAAAATCATAATCGGATCCAAAGTCAAATAGCTTAGAAAACCTGCATTTACCACTTGAATCAAATAACCAAATGCATAACAAATAATCAAATATAAAGATAAATTGGAAATGGCATATTTGGAAAACTTTCTCTCAAAGTTCTTTCCCCAATCATTTTTCATATATATTAACCAAGCCTTTCTTCTGTTTCATGAAGTATTATAGCAATCCCCTGATAAAAAGTAAACAAAAGGGATTTGCGAAAAAAGAATGCCCGTCTTAAAGTTTTATGAATAAAAATTAAAGTTTTTTTAAACAAAATAACCATTCTATTAAATAAAAAATTGATACTAAAGTTTCGTTGAACTTTATAAATACGTGGCGTATAATACATGAGATTGCGATACGCTATCTACTTATTAATATGTGTTCTTATATATATTCATATTATTTATATGCATTTTTATACATTTAAAGGATAGGTACTGTTTATGAGTAAAGGAAATTATACACTCGGCATCGACATTGGTTCCACCACAGTTAAGATTGCCATTTTGAATGAAGCTCATACGCTTATGTTTGCCGATTACAAACGACACTTTGCGAATATTAAGGACACACTTCATTCTTTACTGCAAAAAGCATACGGCCAATTAGGAAACATTCTGTTGCATCCTGTTATTACGGGTTCCGGCGGACTTACCCTTGCCAACCATTTACAGGTTCCTTTTGTGCAGGAGGTAATTGCCGTATCTTCTTCGTTACAGGAATTTGCCCCGAAAACGGATGTTGCCATTGAACTCGGCGGAGAAGATGCCAAAATTATTTATTTTGAAGGCGGCAATGTAGAACAACGTATGAACGGTATCTGCGCTGGAGGTACCGGTTCTTTTATCGACCAGATGGCCTCCCTATTGCAGACAGACGCTTTAGGATTAAATGAGTATGCCAAAAATTATCATTCTTTATACACCATAGCGGCACGTTGCGGTGTATTTGCCAAAACCGATATCCAGCCCCTTATCAACGACGGTGCTACTAAGGAAGATTTATCTGCTTCTATTTTTCAGGCAGTCGTAAATCAGACCATCAGCGGTCTTGCCTGTGGCAAACCGATTCGCGGACATGTGGCATTTTTAGGTGGTCCTCTTCACTTTTTATCTGAGTTAAAAGCCGCATTTATCCGTACCTTAAAGCTGGATGAAGAGCATACCATTGAATTGGAGCACTCCCATCTCTTTGCAGCCATGGGCTCTGCCCTTAATGCAAAGGAAGACTGCTGTTACACCATGGATGAAATGGTTTCAAAGCTCTCCGGCGACATCCACATGGAATTTGAAGTGGAACGTATGGAACCTTTGTTTGAAAATCAGGCTTCCTATGATGCATTCCATGAAAGACATAACAAGCACTGCATAAGAACCGCAGATTTAGAGACCTATTCGGGACATTGTTACTTAGGGATTGATGCCGGTTCCACCACTACCAAGATTGCCCTGGTAGCCGAAGACGGTGCCCTTCTTCACTCCTTTTACAGCAATAATAACGGAAGTCCGTTACATACAGCCATTGAGGCAATCAAGGATATTTATAAAAGACTTCCAAGCAGTGCACGCATTGTACGTTCCTGCTCTACCGGTTACGGGGAAGCGCTTATGAAAGCGGCTTTGCTTTTGGATGATGGGGAAGTAGAGACCGTAGCCCATTACTCTGCCGCTGCTTTCTTTAATCCTGACGTAGACTGTATTTTAGATATCGGCGGTCAGGATATGAAATGTATCAAAATCAAGAATCAAACCGTAGACAGTGTTCTCTTAAACGAAGCCTGCTCCTCAGGATGCGGTTCCTTTATTGAAACCTTTGCCAAATCCTTAAATTACAGTGTACAGGATTTTGCAAAAGCGGCATTGTTTGCCGAACATCCAATTGACCTTGGTACCCGTTGTACGGTTTTCATGAATTCCAAGGTAAAACAGGCCCAAAAGGAAGGCGCAAGCGTAGCCGATATCTCAGCAGGTCTTGCTTACTCGGTTATTAAAAACGCCTTATTTAAAGTTATCAAAGTATCCGATGCTTCTGAACTGGGTAAAAACATCGTCGTTCAGGGTGGAACCTTTTATAACGATGCCGTTTTGCGTTCCTTTGAAAAAATCGCTAACTGCGAAGCCATCCGTCCTGACATTGCCGGTATTATGGGGGCTTTCGGTGCTGCTTTAATCGCCCGCGAGCGTTACACTCCGGGATATAAGACCTCCCTGCTTTCCATGGAACAGATTGAAGATTTGGAATTTGAGACAAGCATGGCAAAATGCAAGGGTTGTACCAACAACTGCCGTCTGACCATCAACCGATTTACAGGGGGACGCCAGTATATTTCCGGCAACCGTTGCGAACGTGGTTTGGGAAAGGAAAAGAACAAAACCAATGTTCCAAATTTATATGCGTATAAATTAAACCGTCTCTTCTCTTACGAACCTTTGACGGCTGATAAAGCCACACGGGGAAAAGTCGGTATTCCACGTGTACTGAACATGTACGAAAATTACCCATTCTGGTTCACCTTCTTTACCAAACTGGGCTATCAGGTGGTACTTTCACCAAGTTCCACCCATAAGCTTTATGAACTTGGTATTGAATCCATTCCGAGTGAATCCGAATGTTATCCTGCCAAGCTTGCCCACGGACATGTAAAATGGCTCATTGAGCATAAGGTCGATTTTGTATTTTATCCGGCTCTTTTTTACGAAAGAAAAGAGGTAACGGAAGCCAACGACCACTATAACTGTCCGATTGTAACCTCTTACTCTGAAAACATTAAAAACAATATGGAAGAAATCGGTTCGGGTCAGGCCGTTTTACGCAACCCATTTTTGTCATTTCGGGATGAATATGTAGTTGCCCAGGAATTAATCCGTGAATTTAGTGAAATTCCGGGTTCCGAGGTTGCCGAAGCCGTTCATGCTGCCTGGGCAGAACTGGAAGCTGTCCGTGAAGACATTAAGAAAAAGGGCGAAGAAACCATTGCCTGGTTACAGGAAAACGGCAAACGGGGCATCGTCCTCGCAGGTCGTCCGTATCATTTGGATGCCGAAATCAATCACGGTATTCCGGAACTGATTACGGGATATGACATTGCAGTATTAACAGAGGACTCTGTTTCCCATCTGGCAAAACCGGAACGTCCGCTAATCGTATCCGATCAGTGGATGTACCACTCCCGTTTATATGCGGCAGCAAGCTTTGTAAAGACCGTTGATTTCTTAGACTTGATACAGCTTAATTCCTTTGGTTGCGGTCTGGATGCGGTAACTACGGATCAGGTAAATGATATTCTCACAAGTTCCGGCAAAATCTATACCTGTTTAAAGATTGATGAAGTTAATAACCTGGGAGCTGCCAGAATCCGTATCCGTTCTTTGATTGCTGCAATTAACGTTAGGGAAAAGAAACGTGAAAAGCGCATTATCCGCTCTTCTGCCATTGAAAAAGTAGCATTTACGGAAGAAATGCGGAAGGACTACACCATTTTATGTCCGCAAATGTCACCGATTCATTTCGACTTGTTAGAACCGGCATTACGTGCCTGCGGTTACCATCTGGAAGTATTGCAAAATGACAACCGCCAATGTGTTGATACAGGTCTAAAATATGTTAATAACGATGCCTGCTATCCATCTTTATTGGTTGTTGGACAGTTAATGACCGCTTTATTATCCGGCAACTATGACTTACATAAAACAGCATTAATCATTACCCAAACCGGCGGTGGCTGTCGTGCCACCAATTATATCGGATTTATCCGCCGTGCCCTAAAAAAGGCAGGCATGGAATACATCCCTGTTATTTCTCTGAATATGGCAGGTCTGGAGAAAAATCCGGGCTTTAAGATGAATGCCGGTTTACTGATGCGTGCGGCATGCGCTGCCGCAATCGGTGATATCTTTATGAAATGTGTTTACCGTATGCGCCCATACGAACTTACCCAGGGAAGCACCAACGCTCTTCATGAAAAATGGAAAAAGGAAGCCGCCAACTTTGTATCCGGCAAGCATCTTTCATTTAACAAGCTAAGCAGGTTAATGAAAGCTATTATTGAAGACTTTGACAATATTCCGATTGATGAATCCAAACGCAAACCAAGGGTCGGTGTGGTTGGCGAAATCCTTGTTAAATTCTCTCCTGCCGGAAACAACCATTTGGTAGAGCTTTTAGAATCAGAAGGTGCCGAAGCCGTTGTTCCTGATTTGTTGGACTTCATGCTCTACTGCTTCTACAATCAGATTTACAAAGCCGAGCATTTCGGAACAAGCAAAAGGGCAGCCCGTCTCTGTGCCATCGGTATTAAGGCATTGGAATTTTTACGTAGTCCTGCTAACCGGGCATTTAAAAAGAGCCGCCATTTTGAACCGGCAGCCCGTATTGAGACTCTTGTGGAATATGCAAAGCCTATAGTTTCCATCGGTAACCAGACCGGTGAAGGATGGTTCTTAACAGGAGAAATGTTAGAGTTAATCCACAGCGGTGCGCAGAATATCGTCTGTACACAGCCATTCGGTTGTCTGCCAAACCACGTAGTGGGAAAAGGCGTTATCAAGGAAATCCGCAAGCGCTATCCGCAGTCCAATATCGTAGCCATTGACTACGATCCGGGCGCCAGCGAGGTTAACCAGCTGAACCGAATTAAACTGATGTTATCTACAGCGCATAAGAATGTGAAGAAAACGATTCATGAATAAACAACAATACGACCAATTTGTGGCTGACGTGTCCTAAGGCTCACAAATTGGTCGTATTATTTGTTTACTAATCGTTTTCTTATTGTACCGTCCATGCAGTATGTAATGCCAAATCCCATAACGGTTTTTGCACTTCGTACTGCTCATTCATCCATGCAACTGCTTCGTTACGGCCGTCAATGGTTAACGGAAACTGTTTAAACTGTTTCTTTTCCTCAGGGGTTTTAAGATAATTATACGGTTCCGGCCATATAGCTACTTCCATTCCGTCTCCTGCCTTTGTCAAACGGTAACGCATTCCTCGGAATCCACCCGTAAACGGTTCCTTTTTTATATAATTAACGGAAATTGTATTTGGGTCAATCATTCTAAAGTTTCCTCTTTCATTTCATGATAAATGAAGTATAATAAATCTAAGAAAAATTTACAAGGAGATATCCCATGAAAACAAAATACGAAAAACATGGTGCCCTATATTTTAACCGCAGCGGCAAATTAGTAGACTGTGATGGCAAAATCGTACAGTTACGCGGCTATTCCACTCATGGATTATCCTGGTATCCACAGTATGTGAACCGTGAATTCTTTGAATTTATGAAGGATAAATGGCATGTGGATGTGGTACGTCTTGCTATGTACACTGCTGAAGAAGACGGTTACTGTGTAGGAAGCGAAGAAAATAAACAGGAACTTCTGAGAGTCATTGACCGTGGTGTCAAAGCTGCTACCGAATTAGGTCTTTATGTTATCATTGACTGGCATATTTTAAGTGACTCCAATCCCCTTATGCATGTAGAAGAAGCGAAGGACTTCTTTAATAAAGTAGCCAAAAAATATCATGCGTACGGCAATGTGATTTACGAAATCTGTAATGAGCCAAATGTAAATTGTACATGGGCTGACATTAAAGAGTATGCAGCTGCTATTATTCCGGTTATCCGTGAACATGACCATTACAGTCCTATCTTAGTAGGTACTCCTACCTGGTCACAGGATGTGGATGAAGCGGTAAAAGACCCAATTAAGAAAGATAATAACTTAGGATATGTACTGCACTTCTATGCAGACACTCATAGAGATGCCCTCCGTCAAAAACTTTCGGATGCTGCAGAAGCCAAGCTCCCACTCTTTGTCAGTGAATTTGGTATTTGCGATGCAAGCGGTAACGGTCAGAACAACGAGGAACAGGGTAAGCTTTGGCTTGACCTTATGGACGAACTTCAAATCAGTTATTGCATGTGGAACATCAGTAACCGCGATGAAGCCAGTGCCTCCTTTGTACCGGAATGTGAAAAGCTTACGGACTTTACCGATGAAGATTTAAATCCATCTGCTAAGTGGTATGTTAATGAATTAGCTGTAAGAAATATCTAGTATTCATTTTTTAAACCCATAAACAAGCTAACAGCCCCGCAATCAAAGTTGCGGGGCTGTGATATTCTTAAAACTTCAAATTCTTAAACAAATCTCCAAGGCTTGTTCCAACGCTCTCATCAGAACTGTATTCCTGTGCCTCTAAGCTTTCCATCTCTTCTGCTTCCCTGTCTTCTTCCACTGCCTTGATGCTCAAGGAAATCTTACCTTCATTGGTATTCAATACCTTAACCTTTACCACATCTCCAACGGATAAAACTTCCGATGGCTTCTTAATCCGTTTCTGGCAAATCTGGGAGATATGAACCAAACCGTTTAAGCCATCACCCAAATCCACAAACGCACCGTAGGTCTGTAAACTCTCTACCTTACCTTCTAAAACAGTACCCGGAACAATCATGGCCACCTTATGGTCATGTTCTTCCTTTGCTGCTTCTTTTAACACTACCTTAGCAGATAAAATCAGTTTTTCCTTTTCCTTATTGGCTTCTGTTACTTTTACCGTTAAAGTCTTACCAACATACGGAGTTACATCTTCCACATATCCTAAGTCCAACTGGGAAGCCGGAATAAAGCCACGGATACCTTCCAAGTATGCAACCACACCTGCGTTGACTGCTTCATTTACCTTAACGGTCACTTTCTTGCCTTCCTCCATATAGGAAGCAAGAACATCCCATGCCAGCACATCATTGGCTTCTTTCTTAGACAGTAGTATATTTCCATGTCCGTCGTCCATGGAAATAACCGTGGCTTCAATTACATCATCCACTTTGATTTCTTCCTGTAAAACAAATCCCGGATCATTGCTGATGTTCTCTGCCTTAATAATTCCCTGTGTATAATAGCGTAAATCTAAGATAACCTCTTCTTCATTTACCGCAATTACAACACCTTTAATAATATCTCCTACGCTGATTTTGCGGAAGGATGCTTCCAATTCACGTTCAAAATCCTGCATTGTTTCCATTTTTGGTATTCCCCCCTTTTCTCTTACTGTCCTTCATTATAACCGTCTTCTGTTGTATTTTCTACATGTATTTATCCAATTGTCAAATAGGTTCTATTTGTATTGGGGATTATCTTTTTTCCAAACAATCTTACCATCTACCATGGTAAAAAGTGCTGTCCCTTTAATCTCTAGCGGACTTCCGTCATAGATAACAATATCGGCATCCTTCCCTTCTTTCAGACTTCCGATTCTGTCATCAACGCGGCAAATCTTTGCTGCATCAATCGTAATCGCGCGAAGTGCATTCCACTCCCCAAGTCCCTCTTTGGCTGCTATTCCGGCACAAAGAGGTAAATATTGTATCCGGATTACCGGATGGTCGCAGGTGATTGCCACCGTAGTACCTGCTTTCTTCAGCACTCCCGGTGTCTTGAAGTCCAATTCCCGCACTTCATATTTACTTCTGGAAGACAGGGACGGACCGACAATCGCAGGAAAGCCTTCCCTTGCTATTTCTTCTGCAATCAAATGTCCTTCGGTACAATGGTCCAATGTAAGCTCCAATCCAAATTCTTTTGCAATACGGATTGCCGTAAAAATATCATCCGCTCTGTGGGCATGGGCTTTTAGCGGGATGTTCCCCTCAAATAATTCCCGGAAGCATTCCATGGTAAAATCTTTCTGCCATGTTTCCGTGCCATTGTCTGCCGTTTTCTCTCTTTGTCTTTTTTCTTCTTCAAAATACTGCTTTGCCCGATACAACTCCTCACGGATTAGTGCGGCTATCCCCATTCTGGTAGCCGGCATATTTCCATTCATCCCATAATTCGTAATGGGGTTTTCCCCGAATGCAATCTTGATGGCTGCCGGTGCCAATACCACCATGTCATCCATACATCGTCCATATGTTTTAATAAATGCAAACTGCCCACCGATGGCATTTGCACTGCCGGGGCCTACCATGGCACCTGTAATTCCTACTGCCAACGCATTGTGAAACGCACTGTCCATGGGATTAATGCCATCTATCGCCCGCATAGCCGGTGTTATGGGATTGGTCCCCTCATTACAGCTATCACCCATTACTGATATTTTTTCTTCCGCAATTCCCAAATGACTGTGTGCATCAATAAATCCCGGAAATACATTACATCCCTTGGCATCAATTACCTGCATATTGTCACTTACCGTAATTCCACTCCCTATTTTTTCTATTTTCCCATCCTTTATTACTATATCCCCATAGAAAGGTTTCTCATCCTCCATCGTATACAATAACCCATTTTGAATTAATACCATAAAAAAATCTCCTTATTTCCGGCATAGTATTACCGAAAATAAGGAGTTCTATACTCACTGTTTCCCTTGTTCCAGTTCTGACAAGGCTTCTACTCCACCTTATCCAAGTCATAAGGAGTATTCTGATAAACGTAATAATTCAGCCAATTGGAATACAAGGTATTGCCATGGGCTCTCCACTGTAACATTGGTCTCTTACTTGGGTCATCATCCGGATAATAATTAACCGGTACATCTATTTCAATCCCTTTTCCAATATCTCTTCGATATTCTGCATCCAATGTTAAGCGGTCATACTCAAAATGTCCCTGAACAAATACCTGACGTCCTCCGTTTGCAATAGCAAGAAGTACACCTGCTTCTTCAGACTCTGCCAAAACGGTTAAAGCTTCACACTTATGTATCCTTTCTGCATCAATTGCCGTATATCTGCTGTGAGGAACATAAAACTCATCATCAAAACCGCGCACCAAAGGCACTCTTCTGTTTAACACATGCTGCTTGTATATTCCAAACAGTTTCTTTGGCAGCACCGATTTATTAAGACCGTGATGGTAATACAATCCGGCCTGTGCTCCCCAACAAATATGGAAGGTAGAGGTTACGTGGGTCTTGGTCCACTCCATAATCCCACAGAGTTCCTCCCAATAATCCACTTCTTCAAACGGCATCTGCTCAAGGGGCGCACCTGTAATCATAAAACCATCAAATTTGCGATGCTTAATCTCATCAAATGTCACATAGAATTTGTTCAAATGTGTAGCAGATGTATGCATGGAAACATGACTGTTCAGCTTGATAAATGTAATATCCACCTGCAATGGTGTATTTGACATGGAACGTAATAAATGAAGCTCCGTATCCTGTTTTACCGGCATCAGATTCAGAATACCAATCTGCAACGGACGGATGTCCTGATGGGTAGCACGGTATTCATCCATAACGAATATATTTTCATTTTCCAAAATTTCCTTTACCGGTAAATCATTCTGAATTCGAATCGGCATGTTTCTCTGTCTCCTGACATTTTATTTCTTTAAAAAGCAATATTTGCTATTATACCTCATTGTTTGGGTTTTTCCAACCTCAAATCGTATTGCGGCAACCGTTTCTTCTTTGTTGTTGAAAACAAAGCTACCTGTCTTCTCCCAGATATTCTGTCATAAATGTTTCTTCTGTAATCACAGGCACATTTAATTGGGCTGCCTTTTTATTTTTAGAAGATGTTGACAGAATGTCATTATTAATCAGAGCATCCGTCTTACCGGTAACACTTCCTGTTACCTTTCCGCCAAGACTCTCAATCTTAGCCTTTAACGCATCCCTATTTTCAAAATGTTGTAAGCTGCCTGTTATAACAAATACTTTTCCGTTTACTTTATCATTGCTTCTGTCAATCTGTTCCTTTTCCAGCTCTAATTCCAAAAGCAAGGCCTTCAACTGACCAACATTTCCTTCTTCTGAAAAATAAGAATGAAATGCGTTTGCCAATACTTCACCCACACCATCAATCTGACTAAGGCGTTCCACATCGGCAGAAAGAATCTCTTCTACGTCAAACGCAAATTCCCGGCAAATTACCTTTGCATTGGCAAGACCAATCCCCGTAATTCCAAGTGCATAAATCACTCTTGGCAAAGAGGTGTGGCGGGCTTCTTCCACCGCTGTCATCAATTTCTTATATGACTTTTCCCCAAACCCTTCCATGGATGTAATTTCATCCTCATAACGGTCCAAATGGAACAAATCACAGAAGGAATGTAAAAATCCTTTTCCTAAAAACTTTTCTAAGGTTGCTTCGGAAAGACCGTCTATATTCAGAGCATCACGATTTACAAAATGAGCAAATGCTTTTACCTTTTTGGCATCGCAATCCGGATTTACACAATATAAGGACTGTGTATCATTCATCTGCTGAATCTTAGTTGCTCCGCCGCATATCGGACAGCATTTTGGTATTTCCACATTATCACTGCCGGTCAGGTTTTCGGCAATCTGCGGAATAATCATATTCGCCTTATAAACGGTAATGGTATCCCCAATTCCAAGCTTAAGTCCCCGCAATACACTTACATTGTGTACGCTGGCGCGGCTGACTGTGGTTCCTTCCAGTTCAATTGGTTCAAAGATTGCTACCGGATTAATCAGTCCTGTACGGCTTGGACTCCATTCGATTTCCAAAAGCTTGGTGGCCTTTACCTCATCCTGCCATTTAAAGGCAATGGAATCCCTTGGGAACTTAGCTGTTCTTCCCAAAGACTTACCATAGGCAATATCTTCATACGTAAGAACCAACCCATCGGATGGAATATCAAAGGTCTGAATCGCCTTTTCAAATTCTTCGATTGCACCAAGAATGGTATCCTTATCTACTTTCTTATAATCCACAATTTCAAAGCCCTGCTCTTTTAAAAAGATAAACTGGGCTTCTTTGGAGTTATTAAAATCCTTATCTCCATTTTCATCAACTGCCGATACAAAAGAGAACGCATAAAAGTGGACATTTCTCTTAGCCGTAATCTCATTGTTTAACTGTCGGATGGAACCGGAACATAAATTACGCGGATTTTTATACTTATCTTCGTCGTTTTCAATAGCAGCGTTTATTTTTTCAAAATCAGAATATTTGATAACCGCTTCCCCACGCAACACCAGCTTGCCCTGATAAGGAATACGGTGCGGAAGATTCTTAAACACCCTGGCATTGTTGGTCACTACCTCACCAATCTCTCCGTTTCCCCGGGTAACTGCCTTTTTCAGTTCTCCCTCATCATAGGTCAATACCACAGTCAGACCATCCAATTTCCATGACAATAATCCTTCTTTATCAGAAAGCCAATCACGCAGTTCTTCTCTGTCCTTTGTCTTACCGAGAGAAAGCATAGTGGTCTCATGACGCTCTTTGGGTAGCTCCTCTACCGCTTCATATCCCACATTAACGGTGGGACTGTTTGATAACACGGTCCCCAATTTCTCTTCCAATGCCACCAATTCATCATAAAGAGCATCGTATTCAAAATTGCTCATAATTTCCCTATCTTCGGCATAATATGCCTTAGATGCTTCATTTAAAAGAGCTATCAGCTCCTTCATACGTTCCATTGACTTCATTGTATTATCTCCATGAAGAATGCCCTTACGCCATTCCTTATTACTTTGCTATCATCCGATATAATGTTTCCAACTCTTCTCCGTTCACTCTGCGGAAGGTTCCCGGCCGTAATTTACCAAGTGTAATATTGGCAACCCTTACCCTTTGTAATGCATTCACCTTTAATCCCAGTTCCTGACACATACGGCGGATTTGCCGGTTCAATCCCTGGGTCAAAATAATGCGGAAAGTATATTTTCCAAGAATCTCCACCTTACACGGCTTGGTTTTCCGGTTTAATTCACTTAAAAAGACGCCTGCTTCCATCCTTTCCTTAAAATCAGACGGCAGTTCTTTCGTCACCTTTACGATATATTCTTTCTCCTGATGTTCGGTTCCACGCATTAATTTCTGAATCAGGTCACCATCATTCGTCATGAGCAGTAAGCCTTCGGTTTCCTTATCCAAACGTCCTGCATAAGTCACACGGATTGGATAAGAAAATGCTTCCTTTAACGTCTTATCCGCAAATTTGTCCTTTTCCGTACAGGTAACTCCCAATGGTTTGTAATAGGCAAGCACTACCTTTTCATTCTTACTTGCCAATTTTTTCCCCTGACAAATCACCTCATCCGTATCGCTTACACGCATACCGTTTTCTGCCACTTTTCCATTTACCGTGACTTTTCCTTCTGCAATCAAGCGGTCTGCATCCCTTCTGGAACAAACGCCGCACTCTGCCAAATATTTATTTAACCGAACTGCTGTATTTTCAGCCATGCGTACCCTCTTCTTCTCATTTATTATGACCGTAGCAGGGAAAAACAACTCTGCTTTTTTCCCGACAGCCATGGAATATTATAACAAAATCTTTTCACTCTGACTACGCAATTCTTTGCGAATTGTCGATGCTCTCTTTTGAGCAAGATACACTCTGTCCCCATTTTTCATAATCAATAATTGTGGTGTAATTTTGTCTATCTGATACATATTCACTACAAAACTCTGATGTGACATCACAAACCCAAACTGTCTCATCCTATTTGCAATATCCCCAATCCGTTCATTAATACAAACATACTCCCCCTTTACTGTGACAATTCTGACTTTCCGGTTCATATACTCAAAGTAACAAATATCTCTGCAACATAACCGGACCAGAGTATAATCCTCCAACAAAAATGTCACCTCATCCAACACTGACCTTTCTTTAATCACCATGATAACCATCCCCCAATAAGTTATTTTAGGTCTTTAGACCCACTTATCTATATTGCCACTTGTATGAATGGTTATATTTTTAGTCTGGGAAGTTGTTTTTTGTTGGTTTTTGTTGGTTTTGTGTTTTTTACCGGATAAAAAAGAAGAGGTTCCGTTCTTAGCACGCAAACCTCTTCGCCATTTTTATATAGAATTGTTACAGATATCCTTTACCACTTCTGCCGCAATAATCATTCCTGCTACGGAAGGTACAAAAGCGACGCTTCCCGGCACTGCCTTTTTTTGCTTCTGTTCTCCCTCTTTGGCAAACTCTCCGGCATCTCTTAAAATATCCTGTGGCTTTATCGGAATCTCTTTGGAGTATAACACCTTTACCTTCTTAATTCCTCTGTCCTTTAATTCCTTACGCATTACTTTTGCAAGGGGACACACGCTGGTTTTGCTGATATCCGTTACCTCAAACTGTGTCGGGTCCAATTTGTTTCCCGTTCCCATGCTACTGATGACCGGAACTCCTGCCTTCTTTGCTTCTTCAATAATCAGAAGCTTCGCCGTAACCGTATCCACCGCATCCACTACATACGTATATTCCGAAAAATCAAAGCTTTCCTTATTCTCCGGAAGATAAAAACATTTATGTGCCTCTACGTTTGCCATGGGATTAATGGAGCGAATCCGTTCTTCCATTACATCAACCTTATATCTACCGATGGTGTCATAAGTCGCAATAATCTGCCTGTTCAAATTACTTTCTGACACAGTGTCATGATCAATAATGTCAATATGACCCACTCCGCTTCTTACCAAAGCTTCCACCACATAGCCGCCTACACCACCAACACCAAAAACAGCAACCCTGGCATTGGCAAGCCTGTCCATATTCTCTTTTCCAAGAAGCGCTTCTGTTCTGATAAACTGCTGCATACCCTATCCTTATAAGACCGGTGCCATGCTCTCATAGTACCGGTCTCGTCTTCCTATCCTTTATTTTTCAAATGGATACACCATATTCCAATCCTTACGGATGCGGTCCATCAGGCGCATAATCCATAAAGTCTCTTCATGTGGCATCTCTTCACATTCAATCTTTCCTTCTTTGATGGCTCTTATACAGGATATTACTTCATATTCATATCCGTTAATCTGCTCCGGTACAGGTATAGTCTCAACCAACTGATGATCCAAATCATATACTCGGATTTCTTCTGCATTGTTGATATTCTGTACTTCCAGATATCCCTTATCTCCATAAATGGCACCCAGGCGGTTTAATCCGGCCAACATATTGCTATGTAATACAGCCATGGTATCATCTTCAAAAATAAGAGTAATACTGTTTGTCCAGTCAATTCCCTTCGGCGACATAACCGCAGTAGATACTACATCCTTTACGTCCTTTTTCACTACCATCTTAGCAAAGTTAATTGGGTACACTCCCAAGTCAAGTAAAGCTCCACCTGCCAATTCCGGTTCCTGCATACGTGGAATATCATGTAATTCATATCCAAGATTAGCCATAACCGCATTCACTTTACCAATTCTTCCCGAATCAAGCAAATCATCAATCATCTTACGGCTAGGCATATATCTTGTCCAGATAGCCTCTGCCAGCAATACATTTTTTTCTTTTGCTAAAGCAATTAATTCCTCTGCCTGCTTAGCATTTACAGTAAATGCTTTTTCCAATAACACATGCTTACCCGCATTCAGACACATCTTTGCATGCTCATAATGATGTGAATGAGGTGTTGCCACATAGATCAATTCTACTTCCGGGTCAGCCAGCATTTCTTCATAAGAACCATATGCCTTCTCAAAGCCCCATTCAGAAGCAAAATCCTGTGCTCTCTTTAAATCTCTGGATGCTACTGCATAACGTTCCACCTCTTTAATTGGTGTAACTGCTGCTGCCATACATTGGGCAATCTTACCCGGTCCAAAAATCGCAAATTTCATATTTGTATACCTCCATTATTTATCAATACCCGAATATTATTTTACCATATTTCCTTACATTATAGAACTGAAAAAACTCCTACAACAATCTGTTGCAGGAGTTTTCTATTAATCATTATTCCATATGATCTAACAATTCCTGATAAAATCTGGAGTAATCCACTCTCTGATCTTTCATAAAACGAATGGCTGACGAAGGATGTGAATTCATAACCCCCGTCAATAAGTAGGGTATGTCGTATCCCCAGATATTACCTTTATCCTTCTCTGCCTGAATATATTTCTGTACAAAATCCATAACAGGAACCAGGTTATATCTCGGATTACGTAAGAATGCAAGTAAAGACTCCATGTAACAGTTACCGGCACCACGTCCCATACCGCTTACAGTAGCATCCAGCATACTTGCACCATTACTTAATGCTTCAATGGTATTGGCAAACGCAAGCTGCTGATTGTTATGGGCATGAATACCGATTCGCTTACCATGAGCCTCCGCAATATTCATATACTTATCCGTCAATCTACGAATCTGTTCCGGATAGAACGCACCAAAGCTGTCCACTAAGTAAATGTAATCCACATCACACTCTGCTAAAATCTCAAGTCCGCTGTCCAGTTCTTCTTCACGCACCTTAGAGATTGCCATGATATTAACCGTAGTCTCATATCCCTTCTCATGGGCATCCTGAATCATCTCAATAGCAGCCGGAATCTGATGAATGTAAGCAGCGGTACGAACCATATCAATGACACTGTCTTTTTTATTTAAAATGTCATTTTTATAATCGGTTCTGCCCACATCGGTCATAACTGCAATTTTAAGATCAAAATCATTGTTCCCTACCACCGCACGGATGTCTTCTTCCTCACAGAACTTCCACTTTCCGTAATCTTCTTTGCTAAAAATATCTTTGGAAGCCTTATAACCGAATTCCATATAGTCCACACCGGCTTTGATATTGGTACGATACAAATCTTTTACAAATTCATCTGTAAATTCAAAATTATTTACTAATCCGCCGTCACGAAGCGTACAATCCACGACCTTAATATCCGGTCTGAATGAAATTAGGTTACCATTATTTCTTTTCATAATTATCCTCCAGAGCATATTCTTTTTGTGTCTGACCCTTAGTCATGCTCTCATTCACTTTAAAGCGTTACGCTTTAAAGTGTTAAAGCACTTTCAGAATATACCTATCCCAATAAAAAGTCAATATTTTATTGGGATAAATTTTTATTTTCCCTGCTTTTCTGTCAAGCAACGGCTCATATTATATACTCGCGTAGCGCTGATTTCAAGTTGTTTTCGTGAAAGGATACCCATATGCAAAGCATCCACTATTTCATCATAATCCCTTTTTGCGCCCGGCATAAACAAATCATTGCCTGCTGCCGCTGCCCTACCTGCGTGAGGCGAAGCATATTTCGCTTCCTTAGATAACACGCCCTGACCGGTTACCCAGTCAGTCATAACAAGTCCCTCATATCCCCACTCACAACGCAAAATATCTTCTGTTAAATCTTTTAAATCGGAAGTATGTACACCGTTAATCAAATTGTAGGAAGTCATGAGTGCCAGCGGTTGGGCTTCTTTTACGCAGATTTCAAAACCCTTTAAGTAAATTTCACGCAACGCACGCTCACTAACCTGACTGTTATTGCTGTATCTGCAATTTTCCTGATTGTTTGCCGCAAAATGCTTAATAGTAACTCCGCACCCCTCATGAGCCTGAACCCCTTTTGTAAGGGCTGCTGCGAACTTACCGCTAAGGAGCGGGTCTTCGGAATAATACTCAAAATTTCTTCCGCACAAGATACTTCTGTGAATATTCAATGCCGGTGCTAACCACAAATGCACTCCAAACAATTTCATTTCCGTACCCACAATATCCCCGCACATTTTTGCAAAATCCACATTCCAGCTCTGGGCAATGGCTGTTCCGATTGGAATAGCAGTGGTATACTGATCCTTTACTTCGACTCCCCTCGGAATCTTTGGTGTTCTTCCCATAAGCCATGACATCGGCCAAGGCATAAATTCAAGAATACTCTTTGGCAATGCCGGTTCTAAACCGTGAACACCTTTTTCATCCTTAAAATACTTCTGGCTGATTCGTACTCCCGCAGGTCCATCAGCCATAACAAGTACAGGGAATCCCTGTTCCTTTAACTTAGATGTACTCTCTCCTGCCGCTCCGGCTACCTGTCTGGCTGCATTACCGATTACACTGACAAGTCCACCCGCATCAAAACTACCCACATTGCAATATACTAACTGTTCGTCAGACAAGCCTTTTACAGCTTCAGCAATCTCATATTCCCTTTCATAGGATATCGTTTCTTTCTCAAACGCATCTGTCTGAATTGTTATAATCTCCGCATACGGCAAACTTCCGTCCAGTATCTTCTCGACCACTTGCGTTGTATCTTCTACTACTTTTTCCGGTTTCCAATCTATAAAATCCGGCTGACCGCAACGGTTCTTAAGCTGACACACCGTTACGGTATCATCCAATAAAAGAATACCGCACACTTTCGTATTCACACTGCTGTTACCTACACGTACTGCATAATATCCTTTTTCTAATATGTAAGCCGCATTTTCCGCATCATATGAAGCCAACTCCTTCATATCAAAGGACAGGGATATGGTATCCGTCTCTCCTGCTTCCACCTCTTTTGTTTTCGCAAAAGCAGCAAGTGCCTGATAAGGCTGGTCCAATTTGCCCTGCGGAGACGATACATATACCTGCACTACTTCCTTGCCCGGAAATGCTCCTGTATTTTCCACTGTTGCCTCTACCGTAAGCTTGGTACCCTCTGCTGAAAGCACCGATTTTCCAACCGTAAAATCCGTATACCCAAGACCATATCCAAACGGATACTGTGCCCGCTTTCCTACGGAATCAAAATAGCGGTATCCTACATAGATACCCTCTTTGTATCTGGTATCATCCCTATCACCAAATTCTCCAATGCTGCAATATTCCTCCCATGCAGTCCATGTGGTAGCCAGTTTCCCTGACGGATATGCTTTTCCAAGCAAAATATCTGCAAGAGCCACTCCGGTTTCCACTCCCAGCTGTGAAAGAACTAAAATATTATCCACGTTTTTAACCGGTGTCAAATCCACCGGTCCGCCCACATTCAATACCAGCATAAACTTCTCATACTGTGTGTTGAGCATGAGGATATCTCTCTTTTCTGACTCGTTTAAGAATACATCCCCTGCCTCAGTGCGTCTGTCATTTCCTTCTCCGGAAATACGGGAAACCACATAAACCGCTGCTTCTCCCTCTCCGTTTAGCGGCAAAGTATATTCCGGCTGTGGCATAACCGCTCCCATTCCTTCAATAATGGTATTGGTATGGTTGGCTTTGGCACGCTGCTTAATGGTCTGCTTAAAATCCGCATACGCTTTTTCCTGCACCTTATCATAAGCATCCAGCCAGTCATTCGTAGTAATGGTAAATCCTGCCTGTAAAAGACCTTCCTCTATGGTGGTAAAATAACGGGAATTCACTTCTCCCGAACCGGTACCGCCCTTTATGGTATGGCGCACACCACTTCCGTATACCGCCAGTTTTCCGGCTTCTTTTAATGGGAAGTCCCCGTTCTTTTTTAATAAAACACAACACTCAGCTAACTGTGCCCGTAGCTGTTCCAAATGCTTTCTTTCGTAATCGTATAACTGCATAGACCTCTCCTCAATACAAAATAATTTTCTACCCTTACTCTATTCCTGCATCTGACTGCTTAACAGATAAATAAACGGACTGTTCCAATAAATAGTAACTTCATTGGTGGAATAACTCTGATTATTATCCAAATAGCATTTTGCAGGAGGCATATCCGCCAGTAATGCTTTGGCAAACGGGTCCTCAAGATTCTGATTCGGGCCACCGATTACCATTCCCTTCATTACCTTGCCCGTTACAATACAAGGTCTGTGATGCATATTAACAGGAGAATGGGTTCCGTAACCGCTTACATAACAGTAAGACAATGCATTCTGACCTAACACATACTGTAACTGGTCATAGGCTGCCACTCTGTATTCGTCCTTTCCGGTTAAATCAGCCGCAAATAACATCTGTCTACCATTGCTGCAAATGGTCAAATTGCTTCCCCATGCAAAGGTGTCAACAGCTGCAAAATAACCGTCTTCCTCATAAAATCCCATCATCTTATCGGCTTTTGTCACCACCATTTCTTTGATTTTCTCTACATAAACCGGATTTAATAATTCCTCATCCAAGGATAAATAAGCATGAAGACCGTAGCTTCCCATTTCCGACCAGCCATAGCCCTGAAGAATATATTTTTCCATGGTTTCTTCCAGATGTACACGATACTTATCATCACCGGTAACCTTGTATAATTCCGCCGCTGCCCAGAAACGCTCATCCTTATCCTGACCGTCCGGATATTCCCCGGTTAAGATATCAGCCGGATTGCGATAGCCTGTCACATTTGGAGTTACCTCTAAGTACTCCCATGCTTTCTTAGCTGCCGCTAAGCAGTTCTTTGCAAATTCAGGGTCGATGTCCTTATATACATCGGAACTCTTTGCCATTACTGCTGCAAAATCGGCTGTAGCCGCTGTCGATATCGGTGCCAGATACAACTGCTCTGTTTCTTCCTGCGGCATTACAAAGCCCGGAAATTCCTTGCAGGTAACCTTGTGATATACGCCACCGCTCTTTTCATCCTGCATCTTTATCATCCAGTCAAGTTCATATCTTGCTTCGTCCAAAATATCCGGAATTCCGTTACCGCTTTCCGGAATATCCATATTATCTGCGTCCTTACCATTCCATATCTCAGGGAAATCCTCATAAGCAAGGAATAAATCCTGAATGGTCTGCGCACCCGGAACTACATACCGTCCGTAATCGCCTGCATCATGCCAGCCACCGCTGACTTCCTTTTTCTCTCCTGTTTCGTAAACAATTGCCTCTTCGGTATGGCAGACAGGATGTGAAAAATCACCTGCATACTCCTCAGTCAATTCCATTCCGCAACGCTGCATGTACAACATTCGAAACGTGTCTTTTAACAATTCATCATAAACGCCGTCCCCTATTTCAAACGGATAGGATTCCATTCCGTCCTTACTTACCACCTTATAGGTTCCCGGTGTGGTAAAATCAGAGAAATCTCCCTGATACACCACTTCTCCCGAAGATAATGTATCATCAACAGTCGCTGTATAAGTTCCCGTGTATACCACATTTCCCTTCTCATCCACAAGGTCAAATTCCGTTCCCGGATTAGCACTGCTTACAATTACCGTTTTTCTTGCATTTGGAAGAAAACCAACCTGATTGGTATTACAATCCACAGACAGGTCTACGATTTCCTCTTCAAAGATATTGGATGCATCTACTAATTTTACGGCAATATTATCTACATAAACCGTATGACGGCCATATTCATCCCCATCCTTAGGGGTTCCCAAATTGAAACACAATCTTGGTAACGGGTCCGTCTCAAACATCTCAAACGTATAAGAAAATGTCTGCATCTGCTCTGTGATTTCAAAAGTATCTTCCACATATCCTCTGTAATCCCCACCGTTTAGCTGGATTCTGGCAGAACCCACACGTGGCATATCAGAAGCAATGTCAAATGATAACTCATACACACCGCCCACTTTAAGCGGAAACTCATCATAGTATAACTGTACGGAATAATCATCCGTTCCTGTTGACACAATGTTAAAGGTTCCCACTCCGTCAACAACAGTAAACTCTCCGTTTCCGGCTCTTGTAATAAAGGTTCCCCAATTTTCTGAGCCTGCTGCAAAATCTCCATTGGATAAGAGATTGGCACCAACCACATTTTCCTTTCTAAAATCAATTGCCTCTTCTGTGGATTCCTCCTCTGTTTCCTCCACAGTTTCCGGTACTGCCGCTGTTTCTTCCGGTACAACCTCAACAGCTTCTTCTACCGGTTCTGCCACCGCTTCTTTCCCACACGCAAGGGCTAAACATGACAGCATCAGAACCATTCCCAATACCCCGATTTGTTTCTTTCTCATACCTTTTCCTCTTTTCTTATACAATAAAATACAATGCATCATATTATGTACTTCTATTTCTTATCTTAGCATAATTTAGTAAATTTTAGTAATATTTTTACCTGGAAATTCAATTCTTACTCCAGCTTACGGTACAGAGTAAACCACATGGTCAGAAAACATGCCAGACCACCGATTGCATTGGATATCGGCTCTGCCAAAAATACGCCTTTTACCCCCAGTCCCAACCACGGTAACGCAAGGGTAAGCGGCACAACAATAAACACCTTTCTGAACAAAGAAAAGAATATGGCCTGCTTTGCCTTACCCAAGGCTTGGAATACGGACTGTCCCGCAAACTGGCAGGACATAAAACAAAATCCGAAAAAATACAGGAACATGGCTTCCTTTCCCTGTGCCAGAATGCTCTTATCACCGGAAAAAATGGAAATCAGGGTCTCCGGTAAAATCATAACCAGTATCCATGCAACAACTGTGTAACTAATTCCTATGATAGCTGTAAACCGGATTCCTTCCTTTACACGTCCCATATTGCCGGCACCGTAATTATAACCCAATACCGGTTGGGAACCATTTGCAATGCCAAATACCGGCAGGGACAGAATTTCCCGTACCGAATTCAAAATGGTCATAATCCCTACATACACATCGCCACCCCATGTCTGCAGAGTAGCGTTACAGGTAACCTGTACCAAGCAGTTGGTTCCCTGCATAATAAAGCCCGGCATTCCCAGTGTTACCATCTCTTTTGCCAATGCGCCCTCTAAAAAAAGATTGCACCTCTTAATATGTAAAATTGCTTTTTTTCCCGTAAGAAACCGTAATACCCAAATTGCCGCTACCACCTGACTGATAACCGTAGCCAGAGCTGCGCCTCTTACACCCATGTCAAACCCGAAGATAAATACAGGGTCCAGCACCAGATTCAGGATTGCCCCAATAACCGTAGTCATCATTCCTACCTTCGGAAATCCCTGACTGTTAATAAAACCGTTAAGCCCGCTTGTGAGCATGGAAAACACCGTTCCCAACAGATATATCTGCAAATACTCTGCCGCATACACATAAGAGGCATCACTTGCTCCAAACAAATACAAAATAGGCTTCTGAAAAGCGTAGCATACCACCATCAGAACCGCAGCGCAGATTATCAGCAGGGAAACCGCATTTCCCATAATCTTCTCTGCCTTTTCTTCTTCTTTTGCCCCTCTTGCAATGGCAAACATAGTGGCACCACCCATACCAATCAGGGAAGTAAATGCCATAATTAATGTAATCACGGGAAATGCCAATCCCACCCCGGTTAATGCTATATTATTTTCTACCGGCAGATGTCCTATATAGATTCTGTCCACCACATTGTACAGAAGCTGGACAAGCTGCGCTAAAATTAACGGAATCGCCTGGGAAATAATATTTTTCCAGACCTTTCCCTTTGAAAAATCCGTTGCCATGTTTTTCTACCTTTGTTTTTTTCTTTATATTAACACAATACCCTGCCATAAGGCAGGGTATTTATCACTTGTTATTCATTATTCCGGTGCACTTACCGAAGCAACCGTATCCGATACCGGTACTACCTCCGGTCCTGCAGCAAATGCTTCTGCATTGTCTGCTATCTCATGAGGGTCTGTCACTTCTTCCACCTCTTCTTCCTCTTCCCAAAGAGAATCATACTCTTCTCTTTCCTTGGCAAGAGCCCCTATATTCTTGGCAGCCTGATACAATTCAAAGCTGTACTCCATCAGTTTCTTCTCATCGTCTGCGGGAACAATACCACCCTTCATAATACGTCTGGCTACTTCCATAATCTTTGCCATATCCACCGCATATTCTTCCATGACCTCGCCCTGTTGCCTTGCCACCTCCATATTGGCTGTGGCTGTCCACTGTTCCATAAGCTGCTCCATATAATTCCGATACTCATCCTGCTTTTCATTCACGGCATTTATGGTTAACTCCAGAGTTGCCGCTTCCCCTGCATAAATGTTCTGTCCATCCGGTGTGGCATTCATCTTCTTTTCCAGTTCCTGCTTCTGTTTGGAAAGAATCACCTGTTGCTCATGATAACTTTTTATCTGGGCACTGTAAATTTGCCTTGCTTCCGATATCTTCATTTTCTCACATCCTTTTGAGTTATTGGTACATCCGTGTACCTAATGTCTATATCGGTAAAAGCCTTGGATTTATTAAGGTTTCAGGGGATATATGCTGTCTTAAGGTGCGAAAATTCGTCAAAATGCCATATTGTATTACAATATCTTCCATGTTATTATTCTGATTATCGGAAGCATTCTTGTTTCCTACTTACCTTACAAAAGACAAATCTTTACTGACGAATCGTCAGTGATTTCAAAACACTATTTTAGATATTGCAATTTTGCAAAACAACACTTAGTAACTATTAACAACTCTTTATTCAGATCAGAAGAATCCTATTACACCGGGAGAAACTGTAAATGACAAGACCATAATACTTGATCTATTCATTACACTTAACAACAATAAAAAAATCAATATTGAAATGCAGATCCTCAATGAAGGCGACTGGCCGGAACACCCCGAATTCTATGCTCACTATGCGATAAAAAATATCATAAATAACAATATTTGTAATGACAATTTTATATCGCGTGCGATAGAATTAAATAACATTAAACTTGCCACCGAGAAAGACCATAATTATGAAATTGATAAATGGGCTTCTCTCTTTAAGGCAACCACATGGGAAGATATCCGTATGATAGTCAATGATAATCCGACTTTACATATCCGCCTGCTTTCTAAGCTCAGCAAACCGTCTGTCCGTTTCTCTCTGCAACCGTTCTACTACATCCTTATAATCTTCTTTTAAAAGATGCTTGGTTCTTCCCATCATAGAAAGCCAGTCAGACACCGGAATCTTCTTATTCATCTTTTCCGGATCATAAGAAATCTTAGTTACTCCCTGTTCAATTTCATAAAGAGGGAAATAGCAACAATTAACGGCAGCATCAATTACCTTACGCTCCGTTGCCGGTTTATCGTTCCAATTCAATGGACAGGCTGAAATTGCTTTTACATAAGCAGTACCCGTTGTCTTGGCATAGTAAGCTGCCTTGGCTGCTTTTTTGATAAAATCAGCCGGATTTGATTCTGCCACGGTTGCCACATACGGAATTCCCGTTGCCGCCATAATCTTCGGCATATCCTTGTGGAAAAATGTCTTTCCGTACTGTTCCTTTCCTACATGGGAGGTGGAGCTTTTGGCTCCTAACGGTGTGGAATAGGACAGCTGGTAGCCCGTGTTCATATAACCACCGTTGTCATATTCAAATATAAGCAGTCTGTGACCGCGAAGAGCTGTTCCCAATGCAGAACCCATACCAATATCCATGCCACCGTCACCGCTGACCATGATAAAAATAATGTCTCCCGGCGGAATCTCACCCTTCTTCTGTTTGCGATAGCAAACTTCGGCAATACCACTTAAGGTAGCCGCACCATTCTGAAAGAGATTATGAATATATGGTACCTTAAAGCTGGTTCGTGGAAATCCCGTAGTTACAATCATGCCACATCCGGTCTGGAAGAGGAAAACAACCGGGTCTTCAATTCCCTTTAACAATAAATTGATATTTACCGGGATACCACAACCCGGACATGCTCCGTGTCCCGGTGCCAGACGGTTTGGCATGGCTGTAACCGCATTCAGGTTACCACCGGACACCTTCATTAACGGACTCTTCTCCCCTTCTGTGCCTGTGCTTTCTACTGTAGTTGCCCCGATAGCGGTCCGCTCTCTGCTAAGCGTTTCAAACAAAGGATTTTCCAACTCTTCTTCCATGGTTCCGCATCCAGGTGTCACTCCGTAATATGCAAAATCCGGTTTGCTGCTATCCCCGGCCCAAAGCAACATCTCCTTGGCATCTTCTTTAAAAAAGTCTTTACCGCCAAGTCCGTAAATCAGACTCTTAATCTTTGCACTGCTGCCACTCTTTTGCATAGCAGCCCGGACTTCCATGGAAAGATTACCGCCACCGGCTCCGTAACTGTCCTGCCTGTCAGCAACCAGAATATTTTCTGCCTTTGATAAAAATCCGGCCAGTTCCTTTTCCGGAAACGGTCGAAGAACATGCAGGGTAACGGCTCCTGCTTTTACCCCTTCCTCACGCAATTCATTTACCGCATCAATAGAAGTATCATAGGAAGAGCCAAGTAATACTAAAATATTTTCTGCATCCTCACAGTGCGTCCCTTCTACCTTCCCATATCCCCTTCCCGATAATTCTTGAAAGGAAGCAAATAACTCAGGTAACACCTTGCGTGCCTCTTCCATAGCCAGATGCAACTGATACCGGTTGTTAATCAAATCCGGCTCATTCATATAGGAACCAATGGTAATCGGATGCTCCAAATCTAAGAATGGGTACTCTTCTTGTTTTTCCCCAATATAATTTCTTACCACCTCATCCTCTTCAAACCGGTAACAACGCCCCTTTTGATGGCTGGTAAAAAATCCGTCAAATGCTACCACCACCGGAAGTTTAACTCTCTCAGCCAGTTTCAAAGCAATAATGTTAAAATCGTATACCTGTTGCACTGTGCTTGCAAAAAGAATAGGCCAGCCTGCATTCAACAGATACATAATGTCACTGTGGTCCCCCTTGATTGACAGTGGTCCCGATACCGTCCGGCACACCACATTCATAACCATTGGTACCCTCGTGCCTGATTGCACCGGAAACTGCTCGATGGCATACAAAAGTCCATTGGCACTGGTAGCGTTTACCACTCGGCCACCGGCAGCTGCCGCACCATAACAGATTCCTGCTGCACTGTGCTCGCCCTCTGCTGCCACCATAACAAGGTCTGTTTCCCCGTTTGCCCGCATAATATCCAGATTTTCTGCAATCTGGGTGGAAGGTGTAATCGGATAGTACCCCATAAGGTCATAGCCAATCTGCTTAATGGCAATCGCTGCCATTTCATTTCCGGAAGCATATTCCAAAACCTGATTTTTCATTATACCTCTCCTCCTTCCATTCTTTGCTCTGTCAAATACGACTCCGATGTAATGTAGCCGTCCGGTCCTGCTTCTTCATAATATTCCGGAGTCCTCAACAATTCCTGATTCGGTAAAAAATAGTCCTTCTCCGGATGTTCTGCCTCTACGCCTCTTACCAGTGCATTCACCGGGCAGACATCCACACAGCGCAGGCATCCTTTGCAATGATAATAATCCAATCCCTGATTTACCATCATTTCTCTGCCCTTATATTCTCCTCTTTGAAATTGGAAAACCATATCCGGGCAGGTAGAATGACAAAGTCCGCAATTAATGCATCTTTCCTTAATGAAAATCGGGATGTAACCCTGACGGGATGGAGATAAATCCGCCACTACCGAATTACCGAATTTAGGATTAATTCCGCCGATAGGGGAGTTTTCATACCCCCATTCGAAGGTGTTTGAACACTGACATTCTCCCACTCCGTCTGCACATTGGCATTCCAATTCCATACCATCTTTTGTTTCCGGTATTTCTTCATCCACTTTACTACTTATCCCCAATGTAATTTGTTCTACCTCTTCATACCCTCTTCGCATTCCTTCCAGATTGCCCTGCAAAGCATCCGGATATTTTTTCCCAAGATTATCCCTGCATATCTTCTCCCCGGCTTCCAAATCCGTAAGTCCCATAATCTTTAATGCTGCTCCCAGCATAACTACATTAATTCTGGAGTGGGTTTCCATGGCAATCCTCTGTGCCTCCAACCCATAACAGGCACCCATTCTGTCCGGTAATTTATAGTTTCCTATATGACTACTATCCTGTCCGGCCTCTAATGCCAGAATTACCGTCGTATTCTCCCCGCATCCCTTCCATACCGCACCATCTTTTAGCAGAGCCTGATGAAAAATCACTAATAAATCCGGCTCAATTATTGGTGAATGCACTCGGATTTCCTTTTCTTTGCGACAATAGCGGATAAACCCTTTTACCGGTGTTCCCGTTTTTTCCGAACCGTAACTGGAAAAATTGGAACTGTTTAAATCAAGATATTTTACCCCCAACTCTCCCAACATTTTTCCGCATAAATTTGCACCCAAGCCACCGATGCTTTCCAGACGAACTTCATAATACTCTTTCCCGTTTTCTAATGTTTCCCGTAAGCCGGCATTTCTTTCTTTTTCCTGCTTCATTTTGTTTCCCTTCTCTTACCAATTATTCTTCCCTTTTTCCGGTTTGCTTCTGCCAAATGTATTATTCTTTTACCTCACTGAAATATTCCTTTCCTACAAAACAGAGCGGGCACTGAAAATCTTCCGGTAACTCCTCAAATTTAGTTCCCGGCTCGATTCCAAGCTCTGCATCCCCTATTGTTTCATCGTAAATCCATCCACATACATCACACACATACTTCATTTTTCTTCTCCTTTTCTTTTACCAAATTCTTTCTTAAACATTTATTTGTCTACATCCTATTTTTCATTACTATCGCTCCAGGTATTCTTTACACAATTCATTTGCAAGCAATTCCATCTGTACCAAGTTTTCCTCATTCATTGCCGATAAAATCTTCACTGAATTTTCTGCAAAAGTCAGACCCTTACTTTTTTCCAACATTTCCCGCATCAATTTCACTGCAACGGGCATCCAACTTCCATTCTCAATAAGCGCCACCATGCGATTGCTGAAATTACGCTCAGTTAACCATTCAATATATTCCCTCATAAACGGGAAAATGCCCACATTGTACGTCGTGGTGGCCAGTACCAGTTTGCTGTAACGGAATGCTTCTGCCACGGCTCTTGACATATCGCATCTTGCCAAATCCATTACAACCACATTTGGACATCCCATATCCAAAAGCTTTTTTTCCAAACACTTAACTGCTTTTTTGGTGTTCCCGTAAACAGAAGTATAGGCAATCAGTATTCCCTCTTCCTCCGGTTCATATTTTGACCAGGTATCATATGTCTTAATATACCTATCTACCTGCTCATCCAATACCGGTCCATGTAAGGGGCATATCTTCCTAATATCCTTTTCTGCTATTTTTCCAAGAACCTTCTGCACGGAAGCTCCATACTTTCCCACAATGCCGAAATAATAACGTCGTGCTTCGTCAATCCATGTCTCCTCTGCATGCAAGGCACCAAATTTACCAAAAGCATCTGCGCTGAAGAACACCTTCTCCGTCCTGTCGTAGGTCATAATAACTTCAGGCCAATGAACCATAAGGGCTGTTACAAACTCCAATTCATGCTTTCCAAGAGAAAGCACATCTCCATCGGATACCACAAGACCCTTGTCCTCAAAATCCCTTCCAAAAAAATGTTTCATCATGGAAAAAGCTTTTGCTGAAGCAACTAAAGTCGTCTCCGGATACTTTTCAACAAAATTCATAATATTTGCCGAATGGTCCGGCTCCATATGCTGGATAATGAGATAATCCGGTTTTCTCTTCCCCAATACATTTTGAATGTTCCGTAGCCAAGGGACGGTAAATCCTGCATCTACCGTATCCATTACTGCAATCTTCTCATCTATAATAAGATAGGAATTGTAGGACATTCCGTTCTCCACCGGATACATCCCCTCAAACAAATCTATGGTGTAGTCATCCACACCAATATATTTAATATCACTTGTAATTATCATTCACTCTTCCTCTTTTACCCATGCTTCCAAAGCATACCTTTTGATACTGTTTGCCGGTTCCTATAGTTTGTTCATTTTATGAAATATATGTTTTTCTTTGGAAAATTATTCCCCAAAAGCCGGGATCCCATGCACGCAAAATACTCTTTTTTTCAGAAACTTTCATACAGCCTTTTTTACAAAAAAAATCCGTCCATTTCGTTAAAAATGGACGAATTTTTCAAATCCTTATTTCTTACTTATTTTTCTATATATCAGGAACCCAATCCCTGCAAGGATAATTCCAACAATAATTGTTCCAAGAATCAATCCGTCTCCGACTTTACCGGCTATGAATACCGAAGTCGGTCCGTCTGCTCCACCAATAATGGATATGGCTACTGCTGCCTTTGTTTTCCAATGTATTCCTATTACAGCCAATAGTATTCCCAAGACTGCTATAATAATGGTTATTGCTTTTTTCATACTGAATCGCACTCCTTTCGTAATAACCCCTTCTCCAAATAAACGAATTCTTTTCTCATCGATTTGTGAATCTAAACCGTAAATGTCTTCAACAAAAGAACGGGATGGATAAATTCTCTTGTTGTAAAAATTGTCTTACCATAATGTCACTCCTTGTAGCAATATTATACCGCTGTGTCGGTATAATGTTCAATAATTATCTAAATTAACGCAAAAAATGCTCCGTAAATTTCTTTACGAAGCATTCTTATTATTGAATAAATTCTATTCTAATTTACACAATTCCCTGTGCAGTCATAGCCTCAGCTACCTTCAAGAAACCTGCAATGTTAGCACCTGCAACGTAGTTGCCTTCCATGCCGTATTTCTTAGCAGCGTCATCTAAGTTGTGGAAGATGTTAACCATGATGTTCTGTAACTTGCCGTCAACTTCTTCGAAGGACCAGCTTAAACGCTCAGAGTTCTGGCTCATTTCAAGAGCGGATGTTGCTACACCACCTGCGTTAGCAGCCTTACCAGGTACGAACCATACACCATTCTGCTGTAAGTATTCGGTAGCTTCCATAGTAGTAGGCATATTAGCACCTTCACATACTGCCATAACACCATTAGCAACGAGTGCCTTTGCATCTTCAAGGTGTAATTCGTTCTGAGTCGCACATGGAAGAGCGATATCAACCTTAACAGACCATACGCTTGGAGCGCCGTCTTTCTTTTCTGTGTACTGTGCGCTTGGTCTTGCAGCAGCATATTCTGTAAGACGTGCACGTTTTACTTCTTTTACTTCACGAAGTAATTCTACATCAATTCCTTCCGGATCATAAATCCATCCGTTAGAATCAGAACATGTTACAGGCTTAGCACCTAACTGCTGTGCTTTCTGGATAGCATAGATAGCTACGTTACCTGCACCGGAAACTGCTACTATCTTACCTGCGATGTCAGAACCGTTGCATTTTAACATTTCTGCTGTTATGTATAATAAGCCGTAGCCGGTAGCCTGTGTTCTTGCTAAAGAACCACCGTAAGATAATCCCTTACCTGTTAATACACCTTCGTAGATGTTGCGGATTTTCTTGTACTGGCCGTACATATAACCGATTTCTCTTGCGCCTGTTCCGATATCACCTGCAGGAACGTCTGTGTCAGCGCCGATATGTCTGTAAAGTTCATTCATAAAGCTCTGGCAGGATGCCATAACTTCTCTGTCTGATTTACCCTTAGGATCGAAATCAGAACCACCCTTACCACCGCCGATTGGAAGACCTGTAAGAGAGTTTTTGAAAATCTGTTCAAAACCTAAGAATTTGATGATACCAATGTTTACGGATGGATGAAGGCGGATACCTCCCTTGTAAGGTCCGATAGCACTGTTAAACTGTACACGGTAACCGGTATTTACCTGAACCTGTCCCTTATCATCTACCCACGGTACACGGAAAATAATCTGTCTTTCCGGGTTAACGATTCTCTCTAAAAGAGCATCTCTTCTGTATGCTTCTTCGTTTGCTTCAATTACAACACGAAGAGATTCAAGAACTTCCTTTACTGCCTGATGGAACTCCGGCTGTGCTGGATTTTTCTCAACTACTAAGCTGATTACCTCATCAACGTATGACATATAAATATCCTCCTAAAAATAGTTTACAAAATGAAACATGAACACATAGCAAAACCATTCTGCCATGCCGGACACTTTTATCCTTTTGTATTCTACATCAAACATTTTCTCAATGCAACACTTTTCTGCATTAAAGCTATAAAGAAATTGTATGCACCGATACATTTATACAAAATCTTGTATTTTATGCTACTATACTCCATATATAAAAAAGACTGCCCATTCAAATGAGCAGTCTCATCACTATTCTAAAAATTCAGATTTTACATAACCGGTTTTGCCGTCATATTTTACTTTTGTCCATCCGTCAGCCTGTTTCATAATTACTTCCAACTCTTCTCCCGGATAGCATACTCCAAGCTTATCAGCTGATGTACTGGCAGATTTACGGATATTTACGGTATCTGTTACAGTAGCTGTCCCTGATGTTGGCGAATTAGCCGCTGCTTCTTCTGCATCTTCATCATCTTCTACTACAACTACTTCCTCTTCTATCGGCTCTAAGAACTCTGTCTTAATATATGCCTCTTCTCCTTCAAACTCAATCTTGGACCAGCCGTTGGCTTTTTCTTCCAACAATTTATATTCTTTTCCAAGCTCAGCCTTTCCTACCTTATCGGCAGATACACTGTCGGAGCTACGCACATTTACTACATCTGTTGTTCTTACTTTCTTAACAACAATCTGTGTTTCTTCTGACTCTTCTTCTGTTGATTCTTCCTCAGAAGCTTCTTCCGTTTCCACTGTTTCCTGTACTTCTGCTGCAGCTGCCGCATTGGCCTCTACCTCTAATTTAGCAAGTTCTTCTCCTACGGCTGCTGTAAGAATGTCCGGTAATTCATCTAAAAATCTGCTCAGTTCCACATCGGCAGCCTTCACTTCATTATATTTAACCTGAACGGTATTTACCAAATCCACAACATCATCCTGTGCCGAAATAATCTCACAGTAATCAATTATTTCTTCCGCCTGGGTCTCACCATTAATATAGTATGCTCCACTCTCATTTTTACAAACGAAAAGAGCATTCATTCCCGGAGTCAGAGTGTCAAAATCGACCAATTTAACTTCGTAATAGGCATACACAATATGGGAATCCTCAAGAGGTCCCTTTTTGGTATAACAGATTACTGTTGGATAGCTTTCCACATATTCACTCTTTTTGGCAATCTTAATCTGTTCTTTCTCATCCAGACCGGTAGCAATGGATAAAAGTGTATCGATATCCCCGTCCGCCATGGCCTGATAATACTTTTTAACAATTGCATTTACTTCTGCGTAAGCATCTTCCTCCAACGGTTCATCCGGAACTACCAGCGTCTCTTCCTCCGTTGCAGTAACTGCTGTTGTGGTCTCGACAATAGCTGCCACTTCACTACTTGGTGCTTTCTGGCCTACCGTAACACTGACAATCACCGCTACAACAACAAGGGCAATAAAAACAAAAATGGAAATGGCTATGGTCTTATTCTCTTTAATCAGTCCACCGATATCCTTACACCATTCTGTGAAGGAATGCAGCTTATCCTTTATTTGTTTCTTATTCAAAATAATAACCTTACCTTTCTAAATAAAACTTACTTTTCTTCAGAAAAAAGGCGTAACTCAAATGCACCCGACAGGAATCGAACCTGCATTAAAGGCGTCGGAGGCCTCCGTTCTATCCATTAGACTACAGGTGCAAATTATTACAAATTTGTTACGCCAGTGGTTATCATACCACATCTTTCGTATATTGTCTAGTAAACCACCTTTTCAAAATGTTGCCAGTAGCTGTCTACTATATAGTATATGCCGGGGAAAGCATTTACTTTCCCCGGTTTTATGTTTTTCTGTTTATCTTTTGTATAGGGGAATGATATTCTCATTTTTGCCTGTTTCTCTCCGATAAGGAACCTGTGGCAAAAGAGTGACTTCTTTTGTAAGAGTTGTATAAAGATACGCGTGATTGGATAGTATTTCTTCTCTGTTAAGCTTTTCGTGATTGATTTCATCCACCATATGGGAAAGATGCTTCTCATCACTTGCATATTTCTTTGGCAAAATAATAATTTCATGAATGGAGCTTGGTAACATATAGTAATCTCCCTCTACTTCTTTTGCTATCAGCTCCAATTGCTCCGGATAAAGCAGGCATCCCGCTCCGTACATTTTTCCTCTATTAGTTAAAACATACATTGGGAGTTTGGAAACCAGCAGTTCTGCCGGGTCATCATACAATTCTTTTAGGACTGTGGACATATTCAAAAAATCTGCCGGCATATGACGCATCATGTTTTCCATTGCATCCTTAAGAAACTGTACCTCTTCCACTTCCCACATTTTAAGATGCTCATTCCGGATAAGAATCGTTCCCTGCCCAATCCTGTCATCCATAATATTGCAGTAGCCCACAACTGCCAAATCCAGATAGCATTTATGGGGAACCTCTTGCAATAACTGCCAGTTCATCTCATAGTTAATGAGTTTGAAGCCAAGATGCGGTTTTACCAATTCATACTTCTGGAAAAAATCTATGTCAAATTCTTCATAAATACAAGATTTTTCATATTCCTCCATAAATGTCCGAAGCACTTCATGAAACGGCATACCGTCTTCATATTTTTCAAAATAGTGCTCCAAATATAAGGTAGGCATAATATTCCTGCCATCCTTCATAATAGTAATTCCCCTTAATAAAACCCCGTTAACTTTCTGGACACAATGTAATTTGACATGTGCGTCCTCTCCATATACTTTTTGTAGTTTTTCCTGCATCTGCGTGCAAAATGCATCATAAGACATGCTTCTCATAAACCTTCTCCTTTTACCTGACTAAATATTTAACTGAGTGGAATGTCTTTTTTACCGTAACATGATGACCGCTTGACTCGTCGCCATAACAGAAACACGGTTTACGTTTCCATCACGCTCTGATTAACGGTCGTCATAACAAAAAAGACAACGAACAATGTTCGCTGTCTTATGAGCATATTCTGTACTTGATGTGCAGTTATAAGGCTTATACTCTGGAGAGATATTCTCCTGTACGAGTATCAATCTTAATTGTATCACCCTGGTCAACAAATAATGGAACCATTACCTTAGCACCTGTTTCAACGATAGCAGGCTTTGTTGCACCTGTAGCTGTATCGCCCTTGAAACCTGGCTCTGTATCTGTGATAACTAATTCTACAAATAATGGTGGTTCTACTGCAAATACATTACCATTGTGAGAACATACTTTACACATTTCGTTCTCTTTTACAAATGTTAATGCATCACCGATTGCATCCTGTGCAAGGGCAATCTGATCATAGCTTTCAACATCCATGAAGTAGAATAAATCTCCATCATTGTAAAGATACTGCATATCTTTTCTATCAATACGTGCCTGTGGGCATTTTTCAGTAGGACGGAAAGTTTTTTCTACAACACCACCACTCTTGATGTTTTTTAACTTTGTTCTAACGAACGCTGCTCCTTTACCCGGTTTTACATGCTGGAATTCGATAATCTGGAAAATATTTCCTTCTAATTCTATGGTAACACCATTTCTGAAATCACCTGCAGAAATCATACTAAATCCTCCTAAAATTGTTCACGTTATAATTCTTTAACAGTTTACATGATTATGTTCCATATTTCAACACTTTTTTAAGATTTTTCCACCGGTTCATCCGCGCGTAAGAAGATAGTCGATAGCCATCAGATATCCCTGTAATCCCTGTCCGTAAATTTGCTTATCACAGGCTGGTGCCGTCACTGACACTTTACGGAATTCTTCTCTTTTTGTAATATCGGAAATGTGGATTTCCACCTTTGGAATAGCAATACTTGCAAGAGCATCGTGAATGGCATAACTATAATGCGTGTACGCTCCCGGATTAATCACAATCCCTTCTGTCTTGTCAAAATAAGCTTTCTGAATACGGTCAATAATAGCGCCCTCATGGTTGCTCTGAAAGCATTCCACTTCACATCCACATTCTTTACACTTTTCCTCTATCATATTCACAAGATATTGATAATCCTGTTTCCCATAGATTCCCGGCTCACGAATACCTAAAAAGTTCAGATTCGGTCCGTTAATAACCAGTATTTTCATTGGCATTTCTCCTTAATTTCTTCTATGATATCTGAAAATTCCCTATCATCTACATGAATAATATATTCTGCCGCATCCTCATAATAATTCTTTCTCGCATTCATCAAATCCATAATCCTGCCTCTTGGGTTCATTCCCTGCAAAAGAGGTCTTGTCTTATCATTGTGAAGACGCTTGTATATTACCTCCGGTGATGCTTTCAAATATACAACATGTCCGATTTGTAAAAGAAGTTTCCGGTTTTCTTCCCGGATAGGAAGCCCACCTCCCACAGAAAGCACAAAGGGTTTTTCTGTATATTCCAAAATCTGTCGTAAACATTCCGTTTCCATATTCCGGAAGGCGGCTTCTCCCTTTGTTTCAAAAATCTCCGATATGGTGGTTTGTTGTTCCCTTTCAATCCATTCATCCGTATCCAAAAATTCCATATTTTCCGATTCTGCAAGACGCTTTCCCACGCTGGTTTTTCCGCATCCCATAAACCCGATTAAGATTATATTTTTCATGCTTTTCTCCCGTATATACACATTTCCTCTATTGGGCAAGTTTATGTAACAAAGCCTCATAAGCCTTTTGAACAATTTCATCCGGAACTACTGTCTCATTCCACATCTCGTAGGCAGCAACTCCCTGGTACAACAACATCTTAAGACCATTATAGGCCTTTGCTCCCTGTTCCTTGGCAAGCCGCATAAATGTAGTCTCTGCCGGTGTATATATCAAATCATACACCACTGCTGCCTTATGAAAGAATGTCCGGTCACTAACCGGTGTTTCTTCCACTTTAGGAGAAAGCCCCACCTTGGTAGCCTGCAATACTAAAAATCCATCTCCCTGTATTTGTTCATAATCCGATAGCGGCAATGCCGTAATCCTATCATATCCGGCCTTTTGTTTTACTTCTTCTGCCACACGACACGCTTTTTCCAACGTACGGTTTAGTATGTATACTTCCTTTGCCTTATAAAAGGCGCACATAAATGCCGCTGCCCTGGCAGCTCCACCTGCTCCTAAAATCATTACACGGGCGCCCTCTACATCTATGCCCTCGCTTTTTATTGCCCGATATAATCCCGGAAGGTCTGTGTTATATCCTTTAAAACCTCCCTCTGTCCTTACAAGAGTATTCACTGCACCAATAACAGCCGCCTGCTCATCCATACTAACCAGACTCCCGATAACATCACTCTTATACGGAACGGTCACATTCATTCCCCGAATTCCCAATGCATAGGCTCCCTTTACCGCTGTCTGTGCATCTTCCTCTACCGGAAACGGAAGATATACTACATTCTCTCCCATATTTTCTGCAATGGTATTATGGATTACCGGAGATAATGTATGCTCCACCGGGTTGCCAATCAAACCCAATACCTTTGTTTTTCCATTAATTTCCATAATGCTATCCTTCTATTCCTTACTCTTGATACTGTATTTTTTCAAATATGAACGCAACACGATTGCTTCCAATTTACGTTTTAATACAATCTGAATTTCCTCTTTAGGATTCATGGGCTTTACCAGAAGTGAACGGATTTTGGCATTCTTAGCTCCCCACACATCTGTAAAAAGCTGGTCTCCTACAAAAACCGTCGTATTCTCATCCGTTCCCATGAGTGCCATTGCCTCCCGATATTTTACCGGAGACGGCTTATTTGCCTTCCATATCATATGTACTCCGATTGGCTCATTAAACATGGCCACTCTGGCTTCCTTATTATTTGATAAAAGAACCGCATCCCAACCGATAGCTTTCAGCTGTTCAAACAATGCAATACTTCTCTCATCCGCCGGAGCTCCATGGGGTACCAGTGTATTATCAATATCAAAAATCACTCCACGGTATCCTTCTTTATACAGCCTCTCAAAATCAATACTATAGGTGGAATCATAATATTCATCCGGATAAAAAATCTCAAACATCTTTCTAATCCCTTTCAAAATATGGAAAGCCGTCTGATACTATCAGACGGCTAAATGACTACCCTTTTTTTGCAATACGATTGTATTGTGTTGTAAAAAACAATTTCGCAAAAGTTGCAATTACCAAAAGAATAATGTCCCATTCTGCAATTCGGAATGCCACTACCTTTGCCGATGCAAACCATGCGGTCTCATCAAACCATTTCCCGCCGAAAAACAGGAACAAAAGAAGTAACACACCTATAAATAGGAAAATCAGACGAAAACCGTTCGCCAACTCAATTTTCCCTCTTGCATCCAGAAGCTTCTGTTCTTTTTCATTTGTCGCCATTACAAAGTCCTCACTTACTACTCCGGTATCCGGCACTTTCTTCACACTTTATTTGGATATCACTTTCTTAAGCTCATCCATAAAAGTATTAATATCTTTAAATTCACGGTAAACGGAAGCAAAACGCACGTAAGCAACTGCTTCCAAATCCTTTAATTTATTCATAACCAACTCACCGATAATACGGCTTGGAATCTCTTTTTCTTCCATATTGAAAATTTCGGTTTCCACTTCGTCAATCAGCTGGTTAATCTGATTGGCACTAATAGGACGCTTATGGCATGCACGCAGCACACCTGCCTCAATCTTGGAACGGTCATATGTCTCACGATTATCATCCTTCTTAATAATAATCAGCGGAATTGTCTCAATTTTCTCATATGTGGTAAAACGCTTACCGCATTCATCGCACACCCTGCGTCGTCTGATGGAGTTATTCTCCTCAGCAGGTCTGGAATCAATTACTCTTGTATTTTCGTGGCTGCAAAACGGACATTTCATATTTTCGTCCCCCATCTTCCCATTTTCAAATATTATATTTGATTTAGAAATTTATGTCAACTTTTTTAGACGTTGAGGGGGATTTGACTGTTCCGGCCGGTAGGCGGGCAGGGATATGCCACTCACAACACGCTTTCGCTCCCTTTATAACGTAACGGCACTAAACTCGAAAAAACCTCGTTAAGTGCCGACGTTAACAGAGGGTTGTTTGTGGCATATCCCTGCCCGCCTACCGGCCGGAACAGTCAAAATTCCTCTACAAATCTACAATAATAATGTCGGGGCCGATTTGCTTGATGTCACTGTAGCAAATGTAACATTCGTTGTCGCAGCATAGGCTGGGTATCCATTTGTTGCGGTCGGAAACGATTATTTTTTTGATACAGCCGGTGCAATGGTCGAATTCCAAGTCTGTGACATAACCGATGCGGTTGCAGGTTTTTAAACTGATAACTTCTTTTTTCTTTAATTCACAAAAGAGCATAGTGTTCCCGTTTTTCTTTTAGTATATGTGGGGAGCATCCCATAAGTCACTCCTCTATGCTTCTCTTAAATAATTTCTCATAATGCGAAGAGCATTCTTCTCCAAACGGCTGACCTGTGCCTGGGAAATATTAATCATATCGGCAACCTCCATCTGGGTTTTCCCTTCAAAGAAACGCAGACCGATGATTTCTTTTTCACGGGCAGTCAGTTTTTTCATGGCGTCCTTCAGGGCGAGGGTTTCCACCCAGTTTTCTTCTTTATTTTTCTTATCACTGACCTGGTCCATGACATAAAGGGTATCCCCACCGTCCGTATACACCGGTTCATATAAGCTGACCGGGCTTTGGATAGCATCCAGTGCATAGATAATATCCTCGCTGGGAATACCGATTTCTGCCGCCACTTCATTAATTGTGGGTTCTACTGCATTCTGTCTTGTCATACACTCTCTGGCATAGATGGCTTTATAGGCCGTATCCTTTAGCGAACGGCTGACACGGATGCTGCCGGAATCGCGCAGGTAACGTCTGACCTCTCCCTGAATCATAGGTACTGCATAGGTTGAAAATTTAACCATCATAGAAGTGTTAAAATTATCAATTGCCTTAATCAGACCAATACATCCGATTTGAAACAAATCGTCCAGATTTTCACTGCTGTTTGCAAATCTTCGAATGACACTCAATACCAGACGTAAATTTCCTTCAATATACTGCTGTCTGGCTTCTTCATCTCCTTGCTTAATACGGGTAAAAAAAGCTTCCTGCTCTGACGACTTCAGAAGCGGAAGCTTTGCTGTATTAACTCCACAGATTTCTACTTTTCCTTGTGCCATTCCTGCATCCTCCTAATAACTTTTGTTATTAAGAGGATTGGCTGATTTGCGGTAATTTATTCATAATATTTCGGATTGGCCGGTATAGAACCATCATGAAAACAAAATTGCCCATTCCGTGCAAAAGGTCATACGGAATCCCTGCCACCCACCAGGTAAAACCGGTGTACAGTCCATTTTTGATTCCTCCGTCAGCGGTTCCCATCACCACATACGGAATGGCACAAAAGAAACCAAATAACAGTCCGTACATGGCAGACAGAAAACTATATACCCATACCGAATCCATTTTTCTAACCAGTCTTGTTAAAAGCGCTAACGATGGCCACATATACAGATACATAATCCACCAGATTTGAAATCCAAACATGGCCCCTTCAATCAAGACAAAAACAGGAATTACCCAGAACACTTTGTTTCTGAAATAAATACTAAACATAATAATCCAGAAAGTAGTCAGTTCTATATTGGGTACCCCCATAAGCACCACCTTACACACCTCGATTATGGCTACCATCATACCGATATGTGCCATATCCCAAGCTGTAAGTTTCCATTTATTCTTGTGTTCCTTATTCAAAATAATTTGCCTCACAAACTTACCTTATGCCAATACTCACCGCAACTATTCCGTATACACCGTATAGATAATCTGAAATGCATCGCCATCCATAACCGGCTGGGAATCAATTCCGTAATTGCAGTACTCTTCATTCACATAAAAGCTCCAATAACTGCTATCCACTGTGAAATCTGCCGTTTCTCCGTTTACGGTATACACACTGAATCCATATGCACCTTCTTCTCCGTCAAAGGTGAGTCCGTCTGCTTCTTCCATTGCCTGACGTAAATACTCTGCATCCGTAGACAATTCATATACGGTACTCTCTGCTTCCTTATTCACAACTTCAATGGTAATGTTTTTGCTTCCTGCAACAGCCTTCGCTCCAAAGGTTACATACACACCGATTAATGCTGCCACCACAGCAATCAGGACGGCAACTCCTAACGCAATTTTTCCTTTTGATACTTTTTTCTGTTCCATTTCTTTTCTCCTTTTTATGTATGATTACATAATCAATCCGTGCTCCCAAAATGAAGCACGGTACAAAAAAGACCTCTTACGCACTAACGTAAAAGGTCCTTATACATCACATTCCATTACAATAAAGGGTTATAGCTCTTTATCTTATCCTTTGAAATGTACCAACCAGTTACTCGTGGTCTTATCAGTACCAAAACAGGCAGGTCTTCTGACTTAAGCATCCACACTTCATTTTGTCTTCCCGGTATTAACCAGTGACATGGTAAAATGAAGCTCCTCTATTACAGCGACGAGTTCGTATGGGATTTGCACCCATTTCCCTTTTCACCAGACCATTACGTCTGGCACCTGAGTTGTTTTGTATTTGATTTTGCAGGCATAGTGTAACACACATTCCTAGTTCACACAACTCTTTATTTCCTTCTGCAAACGTTTCATAATCTTTTTCTCCAATCGGGAAATATACGATTGGGATATCCCCAGAAGATTTGCCACTTCCTTCTGGGTCATTTCTTCTCCGTCCCTGGAATTCAGTCCAAACCGCAGATTAATAATCAGTCTTTCCCTTTCTGAAAGCTTACCGATTGCCCTATTTAGCAATTTCCGCTCCACTTCATTTTCCAAATCCCTATAGATTACATCCTCATCCGTTCCCAGAATATCGGACAATAACAATTCGTTTCCATCCCAATCCACGTTCAAGGGTTCATCTATGGATACTTCCAGCTTGGTCTTATTGTTCCGCCTCAAATACATAAGTATTTCATTTTCAATGCATCTGGATGCATAAGTAGCCAGCTTTATGTTTTTATCAGGATTATAGGTATTTACTGATTTGATAAGCCCTATGGTTCCTATGGAAATCAAATCCTCCACCCCGACTCCCGTATTATCAAATTTCTTTGCAATATATACCACAAGCCGCAAATTATGCTCAATCAGTATGGATCTTGCATCTGCATCGTCCTCCGTTGTAAGAGACTGTATCATTTCCAATTCTTTATCCGCCGGTAATGGTGGCGGAAGCACCTCCGTGCCTCCAATATAATGAATATCTCCCTGTCTTGCCATGAACAACCCGGTATCTTTCTGGGTAAATTTCATTTGAAACCTTCCGGGGAGTGTTACTCTTAATATCATTCTACTTCACTCCTTCTCTTAGTAACTTGGGTTGTAAAATCATTTGATAAGTATCCGGTGTTCCCACACTGTGCTCACAGATGCCAATCATGGGTTTTTGAATTTCAATCTTTCTTTCGTCTGTATAAATAGTCAGACGGTCCATTTCATAACCACTTAGTATTCCATTCGGGGTTCCCACCGCATGATAGGGAATTGCCCTGAATTTCTGTGGTGGAAAATAATTCCGCTCTCCCTCCTTTACCCACTTCTGTTCAAAATATTCCTTCCCTACCAGGCATACCGCCTTCTTGCTGATTGGTTCCACCAGGCCATTTCCCGTATCCAACAAAGCATTCATGGAATATTCTTTTCCTTCACAAACGAGTATTACCCTGTAATACAGCTTTTGCCTGGATAGGATATACTGCTTCCCTATTACCCACAGCGCAGCAGAGATTCCTAACGTAACCGGTACTATTTCCATAATTGTGAATTCTCTTTTCAAAATCCACTTTTGCATTAGTGCAAGGGCTCCTCCCAGCAATACACTGAATTCCAACGCGGCCAGTAAGTATTTTATGTATGTCCCTATCCCATTCTTTATTGGGAAAAGAATTCTGACGCTTACGGTTCCCACAAGAATTGCCCCCATGAGCAGACGCCAATACACCCTAAGGGGAAGCAGGAAACAAATACAGCCGGTTAGTGCACCGAAAAAGGACACAAAAATGATTTTTTTCTGCGTGACAGAACAGGAAAAAAACAGATTTGTAAGTTCCCATATGCAAAACAAAAATACGAAGTTCAATAGGAAAAAATAATCAATATAGATGAAATAGATTTTCCTCACCTCCTACACAAGCTAGTATAAGAAGTGAGGGACAGAAAATTTGTCAAAAGAGCAGATAAGAAATGTCATTTACATTTTGTTTTTTCGACACTTTTTCACGAAAGAATTATATCTCCTTAGAAACATAAAAAAGAGTGCCCTATCCGGCGGTCCAAACAAAAGGCTCCGCTAAAAGGCACTCTTTTTATTCGTTTTTATTTTTTCTGAAGGAATTCCGGAATCTTTAACTGATTCTCTTCTACCTTACTTTTAATGTCTGTCGGACGCTGAATGCTTGTCGGACGAACGGTCTCTCTGGTAAGTCCCGGCTGTACAACCGGCTTAGTAGGAGCAACCCTTGTAACTCCAATCGGAGCCTTTGCAAATCCACCCAACGCTCCCGGTCTTGCTGTTGCATTTGCTGCATCTTCCAAACCGGTAGCAATAACAGTAATCTTACAACAGTCAGGCTGTGAATCGTCATACATAGCACCAAAGATAATATTGATGTCCTCTCCTGCAATCTGCTGAACGTAGTTAGCAGCATCATCTGCATCGTACATGGAAATATCACCGGATACGTTGATGATAACATCGGTAGCACCCTTGATGGTAGTCTCTAATAACGGAGATTCCACTGCCATCTTAATTGCTTCCATAGCCTTATCGTCACCCTTACCAAAACCAATACCGATATGAGCAACACCCTTACCGCGCATAACTGTCTGAACGTCTGCGAAGTCAAGATTGATAACAGCAGGTACATTAATTAAATCTGTGATTCCCTGAACTGCCTGCTGAAGAACTTCATCTGCCTTCTTAAGAGCTTCCGGCATAGTCGTTCTGCGGTCTACTATTTCTAATAATTTATCATTTGGAATCACAATTAAAGTATCCACATTGCCTTTTAATTTTTCAATTCCGGCAATGGCATTGGTCATTCTTGCTCTTGCCTCAAAACGGAAAGGCTTTGTAACAACACCAACTGTAAGGATACCCATATCCTTAGCAATCTTAGCAACTACAGGAGCAGCACCCGTTCCTGTACCGCCACCCATTCCGCAGGTTACGAACACCATATTGTAATTCTGAAGAGCATTTACTAATTCATCGTAACTCTCTTCTGCTGCCTTCTCACCAATCTCAGGCTTTGCACCTGCTCCGAGTCCTTTTGTAAGCTTCTCACCAATCTGTAACAGCTTTGGTGCTTTACATAAAGAAAGAGCCTGCTTATCTGTATTGACTCCAATAAAATCTACTCCACTAATACTCTCGTCGATCATTCTATTAACAGCATTATTACCGGCACCGCCTACACCTACAACCAATATCTTTGCACCGGATTCTGCATCGCTTGTCCTAATTTCTAACAAAGGTCTTTCCTCCTTCATTCCTTCTTAAATTCCTACACTTTATCATATAATCAATTTGCTTTTTTAGCAATCTTTTTTTCAAAGAATCTCAAGGTTTTTTCAAATTCTCTCCCCGACCAAACCATTACTCTTCCAATTCAAATGTAACATTGGAAGAATCGGAAGAATAATTCTCCATCCGCAGAGTACCCTTTTTCTCTTCTATGCTCGGTAATATCATCTTCAACTTCATAATCTTCTCATCAATATATTCCGTGCTGCCCAACTTTATCTTTGCCTGTCCAAAGTATAAGGTAATCTGATAATCCTTATCAAAAAATATCTGTTCTGCACTGATGCCATACTTTTCAAGAAGCTGGGAAATATCCAGAATATGATTAAAAATGGTATCGTCATCCACCGGAAGCTTTTCCAGCAATACAATATGGTCAAATTGAAGTCCTTTAATCTGTGGTACGCCCATCGTCTTTACGGTAGAAGACTCCACTACGGTTCCGTCCTTATCAAAGTAAAAATACTGTCCCATGTATTCCACAAAACCGGCCATAGTTTTTTCATACACCGTTATCTTTACCGAATCAGCAGAAACAATCGTAACATCCATGGTTTCCACAAAAGGAACATCCTTTATCTGTTTATCATGATATTTCATGCTCAGATAAATAGAATTATGCCCCAGTCTGTCTCCCATTACCATTTCCTGGATTTCTTCGTCGGTGTAATGGACATTTCCTTCCACCACTACTGTCTTAACCGTAAAATAGTCACTGACAAGAAACCCTATTCCGAGCAATGCTGCCAAAATAAATACAGCAATGCCCAGCCTTTTCAAATAGTATCTATTGCGTTCCAAGAACGATTCTGCAAAAGGTATTCTCTCTCTTCCAAAATCAATATTCTTTTTTTTCTTTCTCTTGTTTTTTATCTTCTTACTCAAATTCTCTCCTAACCAATACCCTCTGCGAATGCTCCCAACAATCCAAAATCCCGGCAGATATTCTCATATCCCCGTTCTATGTAACAGCAGTTGTTGACAAAGGTATCACCGTCCGCCATGAGACCGGCAATAACCAGAGCCGCTCCGCCTCTTAAGTCTTCTGCCCTTACCTGTTTTCCTATCAGTTTCTCTGTTCCATATATCTCTGCACGGTTGTGACCAATGGTAATTGCCGCACCCATCCGTACCAATTCCGTTGCCATATGGAACCGGTCCGAAAAGATTTTTTCTTCCAATACACTCTCCCCATCACTCACAGACAGTACCGTTAACAGTACCGACTGCAAATCCGTCGGGAATCCCGGATAAACCGATGTCTCCGTATAGGAAAGAGCCTTGGGTCTTCCTGTCTGTATCACAGCGACCCCTTCCTCCCTATAGTGCAGTTCACACCCCAATTGTCTTGCCGTATGAAGTACAGCACCCATTTCCCAAACCGGGGCATTTCTAATCCATACTTCTCCGCCAATTCCTGCCGTAGCCAAAAGATAAGTTCCTGCCACAATTCTGTCTGCTTCTATAACAAATGTGAGGGGATGCAGCCGTTCTACTCCATCAATAACCAGACAGCTTTCTCCCACTCCGTGAATACACGCTCCCGCTGTAATTAAAAACCGGCAGAGCTGCTGTATCTCCGGTTCTCTGGCGCAATTCTCAATGACCGTCCTCCCTTTTGCAAGGACTGCCGCCATTATCACATTTTCTGTGGCACCCACACTCGGGAAACGCAAAACCACATGGTTGCCCACCAATTGGGACACACAGCCTTTTATTCCATCCCTTTCTGAGTAAAAAGAGGCTCCCAGTTTTTCCAATGCCTGAAGATGAATATCAATGGGCCGTTCTCCTATGACACAACCTCCCGGATAGCCCATGACTGCCTCTTTGCAAACTGCCAGCAACGGACCCAGAAGCATCACGGACGAACGCATACTGCTTACCGGTTCTTGAGGGAGTCTGCTCTCACAAAGCGCAGTCGTGTCAATGCACAGTCCGCTCTCATTCCAATCAACCTTTCCTCCCATGCTCTTTAGCAATTGAAGCATACAGTCCACATCGGAAATCTTCGGACAATTTTTTAATATCGTTACTCCATTTATTAATATGGTTGCCGCCAATATGGGTAATACTGCATTTTTTGAACCTTGAACCGTAATCTCTCCTCTAAGTGCGTCACATCTCTTTACATGAATAGCCTTCACAATTCGCCTTCCCAAAACCATACTTCTTATCCTTAGTATATTCCGGAAAACCGAATGGGTATCTTGTACCTGCCCTATTCGCTAAGACGGATTCCTCTTGCCACGCTAAGCACCAATCCAATCTCAATCAGCAAAAACATAAGTGACGAACCACCGTAACTGATAAACGGCAGGGAAATTCCCGTATTAGGAATGGTATTGGTAACAACGGCTATATTCAAAATAACCTGAATCGCAATATGTCCGAGTACACCTACTACCAGCAATGCTCCGAATAAATCCGATGCATTATTGGCAATAATCATGAATCTCCAAATCAACAATAAAAACATAAGTATAATGGCAATTCCGCCAAAAAGTCCTAATTCCTCACAGATAATTGAGAAAATCATATCGTTCTGTGTTTCCGGCAAAAAGCCCAGCTTCTGCATACTCTGTCCTAAGCCCTTACCAAAAATACCACCGGAACCAATGGCGTATAATGCCTGTAACGTCTGGAAGCCCTTTCCCGATGCGTAGGCTTCCGGGTCAAGCCATGCTAAAATTCTGGCACCCCGGACACCAAGCTGTGAAGCATCCAATTGGGACAGTCCAAAAACTCCTGCTGCTATCGCCGCAACACCAACTAATCCTATTATTACAAACGGCTTGTAATCCGGACTGGCTACAAAAAGCATAAGAAATGCAATTCCAAAAATGATAATGGCAGAACTCATATTTTCCGTAATAAACCAAACCAGGGCACATACCGGAAGGGGAATTCCCAACACTAAGAAAAATCCCTTTCTGGAACGGATTCCTTTTCCCAGTTTGCAAATAAAACTAGCCAAAAATAAAATCATAGCCAATTTGGCAATTTCTGCCGGCTGGATGGAAATTCCCAAACGCAGCCAACGTCTTGCACCGTTTGCCTCATATCCAAGAGGCGTCAGTACCAGCAAAATCAAGACAACGGAAACCACATAACCAAGCACTGCAAACTGCTCCCAGAAATGATAAGGAATCCAGGATACCACCACCATTGCGGCGAGCCCTAAAATTGCTGACACAGCCTGCTTTTTTAAATAGTATGCCGCATCGTAATTCAGCTTTTCAGAAATCGATGCTTCGTAGGAACTGGCAGAATATACCATAATCAGTCCTAAGCCTATTAAAAACAGCACAATGAATACAAGACTATAGTCAAAATAATATTCGGATGACTTTCTTATTCCTCTCCGTTTATTCATAAATCAACCTTTCTATTCCTCTTTTATCCCATGCACGATTTCTTTGAACCGTTGTCCTCTGACCTCATAATTAGGAAACATTCCCCAGCTTGCACAAGCCGGCGAAAGAAGTACCGCATCTCCCGGTGCACTTTCCTTTATGCAAATATCCATTGCCTCTTCAAAGGTATCTGCCATGGCAATATCCGTAAAACCATGCTTATTTGCGCATTCTGCTATCTTTTCCCTTGTCTGGCCAATCAAAACCAAAAGCTTTACTTTGCCGTCAAAACTCTCAATCCATTCGTCGTATGTACTATCCTTATCGTATCCGCCACCCAATAAAACGGTAGGACGGTTCATTGCCTTAATTCCTTTAATTGCCGCATCCGGATTCGTACCCTTGGAATCATTATAATAATCCACGCCGTTCTTTGTTGCCACGTATTCAATTCTATGCTCTACCGCCTTGAATTTTTTTACTGCACCTAAAATGACATCCATCGGCACCCCATATGCGTTACACATAGCAACAGCTGCCATAATATTCTCCGCGTTATGGTCTCCTAACAGATTGGTATCCTGCATTCTGAGCAGTTGCTTTTCCTCTCCGTCATGGGCATGGTAAATGCCATCCTCTTCTAAATAAAATCCCTCTTCCAATTTGTGCTTTGAAGAAAACCAAACAACATTTGCGCGGCAACGCGTTCCAAAGTCCCTTGTATATTCATCTTCATAATTTAAAATACAGTAATCATCCGCAGTCTGATTTTTAGAAACAGACTCCTTGGCTGCCACATAATTTTCCATGGTATGATGGCGGGTTAAATGATCCGGTGTAATATTTAAAATTGCTGTCACATGAGGATGGAAATCATAAACGGTTTCTAATTGGAAACTGCTGATTTCCGCAACCGTAACCGATTCGTCCACGGTATGTAAAGCCTCTTTTGTGTAGGCATTACCAATATTCCCTACTACAAAAACGCTGTCATAGTGCGCCTGCATAATCTCTCCCACAAGGGCAGTTGTAGTCGTCTTCCCGTTAGTTCCCGTAATGGCAACCAGTCCTCCTTTGGCAAACTGATATGCCAATTCAATTTCACCCCAGATTGGAAGTCCTTCCTTCTTAAATCCTTCCACAAAATCTGCATCCACAGGAATTCCCGGACTCAATACTACCAATTCCAATTGGCTGAAAATTTCTTCCGGTACCCTTCCTATTGCAATTAACACTTCACACTCCTCTGTAAAATGTGAGCGTACCTCTTCCTCTTTCAGATTCTCATTTGTATCAAACAATACCGGCTTTGCGCCAACTTTATGTAAGAGCTGTGCCGCTGCGATTCCGCTGACTCCGCAGCCTGCCACTAATATGTATTTTCCCTGTAAATCCATTGTATCATTCATTCCTTTCTCTTGGGATTCCTATACCTGCGCATACTCCACCCATTCTTAAGAATTATAATCCATTTCTTCTAAATAGGGAAGAATGTTTTCAAATAACTGCCGAATAATCGGTGCCGCTACAGCACCTCCGTAATAATTTCCTTTCGGATGATTTACAATTGCTACCGCTACTACCTGTGGATTGTCTGCCGGTGCAAAGCCCAGAAAAGATGCAATATACTTTCCCTGTCCTCTCGGCAAAGTCTCACTGGTGGCCGTTTTTCCGCCCACACGGAAGCCTTCCACTGCCCCGTTCTTTCCGGTTCCGTCCGCTACCACTTCTTCCAGAATTTCCCGCAGAGTCTCACTGGTCTCTTCTGATATAACCTGCGTATCGTTGTCATAGGTAAAAACACGTTTGGTATTACCCTCATCATCCACCGTCTTGACTGCCAAATGCGGGGTTACCTTTCTGCCCCCATTGATTAATGCAGAAACACTGGTTGCAAGCTGGACGGGCGTAATCTGGAAGGACTGCCCAAAGGACATGGTAGCCAATTCCACAAGTCCGATATTTTCTTTTTGATGCATAATAGTGCCGGCCTCTCCCGGCAAATCAATTCCCGTTGTCTGCAAAAGACCGAACTTATCAAAGTACTCATAAAACCTGTCAGCACCAAGGCGCAATCCGGTTGTCACAAAAACAGGGTTACAGGAATGGGCAATTTGTTGCCCCCTGCACAACTCTGAAAACAAAAATAATAGGATTCCATATACAGAACCCTATTTATTCTGCCATCCTATTCTCTGTTACAAACCATTTCCCCCTGTGATTTCCATATCTCTCATACCGTAACTTCCCTGCTTCTTTCAGCCTTTTGACAGATGTATTCACATAGGACTCTGACTTATCCGTTATTCCGTATATATCCTTAAGCGCTCCCTCCGGATGCTTTTGAAAATACGTTAGAATCCGTTCATTCATTTCTTCCCGTTCTCTTTCCACCTTACCTTTATGCTCATACCTAAGTATTCTCTTTGTGGAATCATCAAATTCTATTTCTAATACCGCGTTCGGAAATACCACTATTTTCGTAATCCGTGTAACCACCACCTGCGTCCATGCTCTTTGAATAATCGTTTCCTTCAATACTTTTCTGATTTTATCCAGACGCTCCTCATGGTCATTATATTCCGTCATTTTCATTTTTATGCTTGAAATATGTCCTTGCACGGATTCTGCACGCTCTGTTATTTCGTCATTATATTTTATAAAATCACTATCCTTAATAATCTCGTCCATTAATTTCTCAAAAAGTAATTTCTTCTTTTTTTCCAGTTTCTCCAGTTCTCTTGTATATTTTTCTAATTCCTTTTCCTTATTGCTATTTCTAAATACCTGCTGTAAAAAGCAAACTGTTTCCTCAATAATGCCATCCTCATCCAAAAGAGGTTTCCCGTACCCTCCTCGGCACATCTCTCCCAGCTGCCCCAATACACTTCTTTCTACTAAGTGAATATTATTACAGCCGCAATTGTTCTCATCTGTTTTTTTACCGTACTTCAGTGCCGTGGAACATTTCCAAATACCCGTACTGTTTTTCCCATGCCCACATTTAGAGCGGTAAAATACTGCCCCGCACTCACTGCACAAAAGCTTACCCGACAGTTCATGCAGACCAATCCCCGGCATATGCCCGGTATCATCCCCAAACCGCTTCTCTACCGCCCTGCCCTTAAGTACTTTCATAACTTCATCATGATATTCTTTACTGACAATGGGGGGCAACGCATTCTCAACATATATCCACCCGCTTTCCGGAACCTGAATATATTTCTTAGTATCAAAATCATACTCCCTCGTGTGCAGCACTACGGTTCCGTATGCCCTTTTGGAAAATAACATATTCCTCCACTGGGTCTCCGAAATCCGCTTTCCCGTTTTTCCCCGCACCCCATTTTTATACATCTCATTTGCCAGCCGGTAAAATCCCATGCCTCCCTTTATCAGTTCAAAAGCCAACCGGTAGCTCTCTGCTTCTTCTTCATTTATCTCAAAAATATTGTTATCTGTTTTGTTCCATCCAAACATAGGTCTGGTAATATTTATCCCGGACTTCCTAATCTGTCTCCTCCTGTGGGCATTCTTGATTTTTTTGGAAAGCTCTCTGCTGAAATCCTCCGCCAATATCGCTTTAATACCGTTAATCAAACTGTCATCGGTTGAATAAAACTTATTATCAATGTATATGTACAATTGTTTCCCATACTTGGTAAGCTTTGAAACAAAAAAATACCAATCCATAGCGGAACGCATAAGTCTGTCGATGGATTTAATTACAACGATATCGAACTTATCTCTTTCCATATCCTCCAGCAACCGTTGATATTCCATCCTTTTTTGGGTCGATGTGCCCGACTCGGATTCTACGTACTGGTCAACCAACTGCCATCCTTTTGCATATACTATCTCTCTACTCTCCGTTACCTGAATCTCCAATGCATTGATTTGTGCCTCTTCCTCCGTAGAACATCTGTTATAAACCACCGCTCTCATTCTCTTTCCCCCGGATACCAAAATGAGTCCCTAATGCTCTTGCATCAGGAACTCATATCATTGGTTATTTTGGCTGTTATTTACAATCATTTTCATTCGGTTTTTCTCATCATTACTGATAAAACCTTTTTCATTTAACAACTCGGAGATTGTAATAAGTAACTGCTTTCTTACTCTTTCTGCATCCATACTGTCGCATACTTTTCGCAAGGAACTTATCCCCCATAAACATAGTTATCTATGTCTATGCCTGTTTCTTTTTTTCTATTACATATTTCCCAGCTCTTTTAATCCATTCATCAAATCCAAATCGGACTGCAACACCTTCATATTGGCTGTGATTTTTTCCTGTCCCGGTTTCCGGACCGAGATCTCAATAATGGTGCCTTCCTCTATTCCCCCTTTAAAGACCGTAGACAAAAATGCTACAAATTTCGGATGGTTCCTGGTGAATGTATTTTTGGCACTCATTAACTTCATTAACATTGCAGGGTTCATCATTTCGCTTTTTCCTTTCAAACAAATATCTGATACCCGATTATACTACTTCCACATTCTTTGTTGCAACCACGTCCACACCGGTTCCTGCAACATTCGCAAGTATCACATCTCCAATATGTACCGGTGCCTTTACACACACCTCTTTTAATGCCGTCACACATTCAAAGATTTTTCCTTTTGGGATATCCTCCTCTGTCTTTACGGAAACGGCTGCTAATGTTCCGCCTTCTACCTTCACGGAACTGGTCACAATACGTGTTGGGCTAAGTACCTCTTTTCTGGCATACACATCACCACGCTTGCAGGTATTGCCTGTTACGCTCTTTACCTCATCGTCCTCTATTTCAACACTGAGCATGCATCCCATCGGGCAGCCGATACAAATCAATTCTCTCTTTTCCATATCCTATTCCTCCTCGATTTTTATCGTAATCTGCTGTAATCCGGAATATGCTTCCAACTGTTCCTTTTTAAGCTCTACCTGCTCCATTTCGCCCGGAGCCATAACCGGACGTTTTCTGTGAAGAATCTGCTCATCATTTAAGTATACGGACACATAGCAATTCTTATAAACATCTCCCACACGGAAACGTACTACATGCTTTTCATCCATTCTCTGAGGATTGATTGTCTTTGGTACTGTGTAACGTACTCCGCTTGTAGCTACTATCGGAATCTCTGCGCCACCTTCTTTTTTGCCATACAAAACATATTCTGCCGCGCTCTTACCTGCTGCCTCTGCTTCCTTAGAAACAAAGTCAACTAAATCATGTACATGCAATACATTACCACAGGCAAATACACCCTCTATATTGGTCTCTAAGGATTCGTTTACCATTGGTCCTGAAGTAACCGGATTCATTTCTACTCCCAATTCTGCGGACAATTCATTTTCCGGAATCAGACCACAGGATAAAAGAAGGGTATCACAGGAATAAAACTCTTCTGTTCCCGGAATCGGCTTTCTGTTTTCATCTACCTTTGCCAAAGTAATTCCTTCTACTCTTTCCTTTCCCTTAATGTCAACAACCGTATGACTTAATTTTAGAGGAATATCAAAATCATCCAGACACTGGACAATGTTACGTTTCAATCCTCCCGAATAAGGAAGCAGCTCTGCTACCACTTTTACCTTGGCACCTTCCAAAGTCATTCGTCTTGCCATAATCAGTCCGATGTCACCGGAACCTAAAATTACCACTTCTCTACCCGGTAAGTATCCTTCCATATTAACCAGACGCTGTGCGGTTCCTGCCGAAAACACTCCCGCCGGACGATATCCCGGAATATTCAAGGCTCCTCTGGAACGTTCCCTGCATCCCATAGCAAGAATTACCGCCTTTGCCTGAATCTCTAAAATACCGTCTTCCCGATTCATGGCAGTCACTACTTTATCCTTTGAAATGGAAAGAACCATGGTATTTAATTTATAGGCAATCTCTTCTGCCAATAATTTATCAATAAATCTCTGGGCATATTCCGGTCCCGTTAACTCTTCTTTAAAGGTATGCAGACCAAAACCATTATGAATACACTGGTTTAAAATACCGCCCAGTTCTTTATCTCTTTCAATGACCAATATGCTTTCCGCACCATTTCTCTTGGCAGATACGGCTGCCGCAAGCCCTGCCGGACCGCCTCCTATGATTACAATATCGTAATGCAACATATCCATTCCTCCCATTACAAGCTGTCCTTATTGATACCAACGATAATCTTACTCTCACCGCCCGATTTTGTGATTTCAGCAGGAGATACCCCACGTTCTCTGGCCAATATCTCAATGGTTCTAGGTGCACAGAAACCGGACTGACAACGTCCCATGCCTGCTCTTGTTCTCCGCTTTACTCCATCCAAAGATTTCGCACCTAAAGGTCTGTTTATGGCATCCATAATCTCGCCCTCTGTAATCATTTCACAACGGCAGATAATATTACCGTATTCCGGTTTTTCTTTAATCAATGCCGCATATTCTTCCTTGCTTAAGGTCTTCGGATCTAATATCCCTTTTCTGGTAGCAATAAACTCTGCCTTTTCTTCCGCTCCTGATAATTCCTTAATAATGCCTGCTACCATTTTTCCTACAGCCGGAGCTGCTGATAATCCCGGTGACTCAATACCCGCGCAATCAATAAATCCCTTCGCGTCATCCAATTCCTGAATAATAAAAGCTCCCTTATCTTCATGGGCACGTAAGCCCGCAAAAGAAGTAATCACCTGACGCATTGGTAAATTCTTAACCGTAGTTCCCGCTTTCTGAATCAATTCCTCCAGCCCGTCTGCCGTGGTATTGGTTCCTTCCTTATCCTCCACATCAATAGCCGTCGGTCCCACAAGCACATTTCCGTGAACCGTCGGAGTTACCAAAACACCCTTACCCCATTTGGATGGAAGTTGGAAAATGGTGTGTGTAACAAATCCTCCCGCTGATTTATCCAAAAGACAATAGTCACCACGTCTTGGAGTAATGTTGATTTTCTTTTCACTTACCATATTGTGGAATACATCTGCATAAACCCCTGCTGCATTTACCACATACTTAGTAACAAATTCACCCTGATTTGTTTTTACAGTCCAGATATCATCTTTCTTTTCAAAACCGGTTACCTCTGTGTCAAAGAAAAACTCCACTCCGTTTGCCGCTGCATTTTCTGCCAAAGCGTAATTCATTCCAAACGGACATACAATGGCACCTGTCGGTGCATACAATGCGGCAACTGCTTCATCCGAAATATTTGGTTCTAAATCTACCAATTCTTCACGCTCAATAATGCGCAGTTCTTTTACTCCGTTTTCTACACCGCGCTTGTACAAATCGAATAAGTCTTCCCGCTCTTCTTCATTCATGCACACAACCAGGGAACCATTTTTCTTATAATGGAAATCCAAATCCTTGGACAACTGTTCCATCATATGGCTTCCTTCCACATTCAGCTTTGCTTTCAAGCTTCCGCTTTTTGCATCAAAACCAGCATGCACAATGGCACTGTTTGCCTTGGATGTTCCGCAACATACATCCTCTTCTTTTTCCAATACACAAATCTCTAAGTTATAACGGGAAAGTTCTCTTGCTGATGCACACCCTGATACGCCTGCACCAATTACTATTACATCATACATATTTCATTGCTCCTTTTTTCTAAGCCCGGTTCTCCCTGTATCCGCGTAAACCTCTTACTCCTCTTTTGCCCAACTGTAAGCGTATTTTACTGCCTTGTTCCAGCCACGTACTTTCTTTTCTCTTTCTTCTCCACTAATCTCCGGCTCAAAGATACGGTCAATTCCCGAATTCTGAATTACATCCTCTTTACTCTTCCAATACCCTACTGCCAGACCTGCCAGATAAGCCGCCCCCATTGCTGTTGTCTCAACACAAATTGGTCTGCTTACCGGTGCATCACTGATATCTGCCTGCATCTGTAACAACAGATTATTGGCACAGGCACCACCATCTACCTTTAACGTTCCAAGGGCGATTCCCGAATCTGCTTTCATAGCCTGTAATACATCATTTACCTGATAAGCAAGGGACTCCAATGTAGCACGGATAATATGGTATTTATTAACCCCTCTTGTAATACCTACCACCGTACCTCTTGCATACTGGTCCCAATGAGGTGCACCCAATCCGGTAAACGCAGGTACCACATAACAGCCATTGGTATCCTTTACCTTCTTTGCCATATATTCCGAATCCGCTGCACTGTCAATGAACTTCATCTCATCACGTAACCACTGGATAGCCGCACCGGCAACAAATATGGAACCCTCCAAAGCATACTCCACTTTACCGTCAAGTCCCCATGCAATGGTAGTTACCAATCCATTATTGGAAAATACCGGTTTCTCTCCTGTATTCATTAAAAGGAAACAGCCCGTTCCATAGGTATTCTTTGCTTCTCCTGCTTTAAAACAAGTCTGTCCAAACAGTGCTGCCTGCTGATCACCGGCTGCTCCCGCAATCGGAATCGGTGCTCCAAAGAACTCCGGATTGGCGTTGCCATAGATGCAACTGGATGGCTTTACCTCAGGAAGCATACACTTCGGAATATCCAATTCTTCCAAAATCTCGTCATCCCATTCCAAGGTATTGATGTTAAACATCATGGTTCTTGACGCATTGGAATAATCTGTTACATGAACTGCCCCCTTCGTCAATTTCCAAATCAACCAGGTCTCCACTGTTCCAAATAGCAATTCTCCGTTCTCAGCACGTTCTCTTGCACCTTCCACATGTTCCAAAATCCATCTGACCTTTGTTGCTGAAAAATAGGCATCAATGACAAGTCCAGTCTTCTGTCTGAATTTGTCTGTTAGTCCTTTTTCTTTTAAGGAATCCGCATACTCTGCTGTTCTTCTGCACTGCCATACGATTGCCGGACAAACAGGCTTACCTGTTTCTTTGTCCCATACAATAACCGTTTCTCTCTGATTGGTGATACCGATAGCAGCAATATCACTTGGCAAAGCTCCAATATTTGCCATAGCTTCCTTTGCTACTTCCAACTGAGTGGACCATATTTCTTCAGCATCGTGACTGACCCAGCCCGGTTTTGGAAAGAACTGTGTAAATTCTTTCTGTGCAATACTGCACATCTCCCCCTTCTCATTAAACAGGATGCATCTGTTACTGGTCGTTCCCGCATCCAATGCCATTATATACTTCCCCATCTTCCTTCTCCTTCTGCCTTTTGTGGATGATAGAAAGTCCCTCCCCCGGACTTTCTACTACCACATACAAAAAAAGCACCACAAATGAACAACATTTCTGTTGCATTTGCCGTGCTCTCATCTCTTGGCTTTTTATGTATTTTTCGATGATACTATATCATATTATCTGTATCATTACAATTTATTTTGCTTGTGTAAATAAATACTGTATACTTTCACAATTTGGGTTACATTCAATTGTATATATTCACTATATTACAAATTCCACACTTCCTCATTCGTTGAAGAAATGGCAATAGCTCCTGCATTCAGTGCCGCCAAAACATCTTCCTTATCCTGAATCAGACCACCTGCAATAACCGGAACATTTAATTTATCTGCAAGCCGGGTTATCATCTTAGGCATCAGCCCGGGCAGTATCTCTACGATATCCGCATACTCTTTGATACGTCCGTTTAACTTATCGAGCACCTTGGAATCAATCAGAAAAATTCGATAAATCGTACTCAGTCCTAATTCCTTGGCTCTTCTAAGCTGATCACTGTGGGTAGAGATAATTCCGTCTGCTTCTGTATAGTTAGCAATAAAGTCCACTGCTTCCACACGGCTGCTTAATCCTGCTACCAAATCCATATGTACTACCGCTGTTTTTCCGGCTTCTTTAATTTTCTTTACAATATCAACGATATTGCTGATTTCTCCATAAAGAATGAATACAACACCTATATCTCCCAGCGTCAGACAATTAATAAGCCCATCATCATCTTTAATCGCTGCCACAATCGGATTGCTTGTTATTGCATCATAAAATTCCTGTTTCATAGTATTCCCCTCATTTGCAAACACTCGTTAAGATTATTCTATCATTTCTACCCTCTTTTTTGTAGGGTGTTTTTCCTCAAATCCGTGCTTACAGGAATTTTTGGTTCCCTCCAAAAAAGTCTGTGCCCCATGCCCTGCCGTCTTATGGCACCTTATTTTTCTGTCCTCTACCACAACAAATCCCGGACAGGAAAATGGCGAGTCCGGTGTAATCACACCTTCTTCCAGTCCCGCAGCCGCCGTAATAATCTTAAAGACAGAACCCGGCTCATAAGTATCATTAATACAACCGTTACGCCACATACTGTTAAGCAGATTCATTCTCTGTTCTTCTGACAGCGAATCCACATCGATACTCTGGGCCGTCTGGGTTTCTTCCTCATTTCCCTCCTCCGTCTTTTTCGTGGTAACCTCCAGATAATGCTCCAAATCATAAGGAGCATTGAGGTCAAACTCAGGAACATTTACCATTGCCATAATCTCACCGTTTTGCGGATTCATTACAACAATACTGACACTTTCTGCCTCCTTGGTTTTCATTGCCTGATAGGCAAGCTGGGTCGCATAGGACTGAATATTCCTATCCAGACTGATACAGAGATTCTCCCCCGGAATAGGCTCGATTCTTTCTTCTCCCCATTCGGGAAGCTCCACCCCTCTGGCGTCCGTGTACGTTAATATGGTTCCGTTGGTTCCCATGAGAATATCATCATAAACAACCTCCAGTCCGATGATTCCCTGATTATCTCCACCGGTAAAGCCAAGAACCTTAGAAGCCAATTCACCGTACTGATAGAAACGTTTATATCCATCATCTACTTTAATGCCGCTCAAATTGTAGCTTCGGATTTCGTCACCGATACTCTTATCTACATTGTTTTTAATCTTTTCTATAGAAGTAACCTTCTCTACTCTCTTCCGTACATATTCATCCGACAATCCCAATTTTTCCGTAAGCAGTTTTATTACCGCTTCTTTGTCCTCAATCTGGTTATGGATGACGGAAACCGAACACACCGTAACATTATCTGCCAATACTTTTCCCGTGGCATCTAATATCTTTCCCCTCTGTGCTTTAATACTTCTTTCTCTCTGGTGTAATTCCACTGCCTTTTCCGTATAGTATTCCGACTTCGAAATCATCAGATAGGATAACCGCACTCCCAAGAGCAAAAGCATGAAAGCACATCCAATCGCCAGTATTACAATCTTTTTCCGATACCTTGTTTTATTTTTCAAGCCAAAACCTCACAAGACGGGGATTAGTTTAATCTATTCCCCGTCTTGTATGGTTATACCTTATGCTATTCGGATTCCGGATTCTCTTGCTGATTCTCCTCCGGATTTTCTGTATTTTCTCCCTCTGCGTTGTCCGGACTCTCTCCCGGGTCCAACAGGGTTCCGGTAAGTGGCGCTGTGTCCACATTATCACTTTGCATTTCCTCTTCACTGACCGGTGTGGACGAAGTGGTATCCCCTCCATTGGCATCAATGGTTCCGTCCTCCAATACTTCCGGCTCCGGTGTATCCTCCTGCGGTGCTTCTTCCTCATCCACCACGTTGGCTTTCTTAATGGAAATATTCAATGCCTCAAGCTCTGCCTTTTCCGCTTCTGATAATTCTTCCGTCATATAAATATTCAGATACGGTAATACTTCCGTTAAGATATTACGCACGATTCTTGTAGCAAACTTAGCATCATCCTGATAGTTGGTATTTGGTCTGTCCACTACTACATAGATAGCAATTTCCGGATTGTCCGCCGGAGCATATCCCATAAAAGAAACTACATAATTTATCTTATCACGCGGAATCGTCTCGGCTGTTCCGGTTTTTCCACCGATGGCATATCCTGCCGGTCTTGCTGTTTTACCGGTACCGTTTACTACTACACCATTGCAATACTCAATAATTTTTTCACTGGTCTGTGCGGATACCGTCTGCTTTACCACTCTCGGGCTGATATTCTGTACCACGGAACCGTCCGCTGCCGTAATCTTACTTACCAGATGCGGTTCATAATAATATCCGCCGTTAATCAAAGAAGAAAATGCAGATATCATCTGAATCATGGTTACATTGTATCCCTGACCGAATGTGGATGTTGCAAGCTCCGTTGCTCCCATGTTTTTATCATTAAATACCAGGTATTCTGTTCTTGTTTCTCCTGCAAGATCAATATTGGTTTTTAAACCAAAATTGAAACGGTTCTGATAATCCAAGAAAGTACTTTTCCCTATCTGCTGACCCATTAACATAAGGGCAACGTTACAGGACTGCTCAATGGACTGCTGTACGGATAAAGTACCGTCACCGCCCATTTTGTAATTATGGCATTTAATATCATAATCACCTACATGAAGCTGTCCGTTACAGGTATAGTATTCATTTCCTGTCATCTTGCCGGATTCCAGTCCTGCTGCAACCGTAAACGGTTTTGCTGTAGAACCCGGTTCATAGGTTTCCTGAATACAATAGTTCTTCCATAAATTGTACAGATTCTGGTAGAGTACATCTTCATCTGCCAAAACTTCGTTCTTATTTTCCTCGGTAATAATGGTTCCTTCCTCATCCATCTTACCTTCTGCCGTATACAAACGGCTTCCTACCAAATTATCAATATTTCTGGTATCATTCAAATCAAAATTCGGGTAACTTGCCATGGCAAGAATCTCACCGCTGTGGATATCCATCATAATGCATCCCACATTTCTGGCTCCGTTACCGGTTCTTGCCTTGTTTTTGTTTTCCTCATTAAATTGATACAAATATTTCTCAACAATGGCCTGAATATTGGAGTCAATCGTTGTAACCACATTATAACCGTCTGTTGCGGCTATGGTAGTTCTCTCCAAATTCTCATCATCGTTCATGTAACCGTACTCTCTGCCATTGGTTCCGTTTAAGGTATCATTATAGAAACCTTCCAATCCAAAGGTCGCTGTGTTATCCTTTCCGGTAAAACCAACCACATCACTGGCAAGGGAACCATTTGGATAGATACGTTTGTACTCCTCTTCAAACCATACACCTGCAATCCCCGGATAGTTTTCCTTATCCGCCTGCATCTGTACAAAAGGGCTGATTTCATCATAAGTAAGCTGCTTTAAGGTAACGTAATAACGGGAGCTTGGGTTATCTGCGATGTAACTTCTTGCCGCTCCCTCATCAAATTCCGGAAAGCAAGTGCTTAAGGCTGTAAGCGTTGCTTCCAACCCTTCTTCTTTTTCCAGCATATTTACACAATCCAAAACCAAATTGTATACCTTTTCACTGGCTGCCAGTTTGATTCCGTTTTTATCCAGAATATCCCCTCGTTTGTACGGGATGGTTGTGCTGGAATAGGATTGCTGACTTAAAATTTGACGCTTATATTCCTCGCCGTCTTCGTTATTAATATGAATCAATCTGGCACTTAAACCCATGAAAGCCAGTAGTACCACCAAAAACAGTACTACCAGCTTCTTTTGCATTCTACCTGTAAATTGTCCGTGTTTATTGCCACTCTTACCTCTACGGTTATTTACTCTGTTCAATGTTACACCTCTGTCAATCCGGCATTTTCACCAATTGTCTTACGTAATCGCTGCCTTCTCCGGAAACCACAATGACTTGTCCCTCTTTTGCATAAGCCATTCCCAGTTCCTCCACAGCTATTCTTTTTATTTCCTCCATGTCTATCGAACTATTGATACGCTCCAACTGTTCATCATTATTCAGACGCATATCATTTAACTGACTTTCTAATGTGGCGATACGCTTCATGCTCACAGTCAACTCCGCCTGTGTCTGCAAATATCCGATCAACATAACACCGGTAATCATTAACGCCACTGACAAAAAGATTACATAAGGCAGATTCATGTACAAAGCTCTGTCCCTGTTCTTTCTGACAGCTTTGTTAACCTTACGTGGCTTTTGCTGCATCTCCTTGACAGTGTCCAGCTTACGTACGGTATTGCCTTCTATATATCTGCGGTCAGCGTATCCAATATTCTGTTTTGTCATTCGTCTTCCGTGACGTGTGTCCATTGGATAACTTCCTCTCCTATTTTTTCTCTTATTTCCCGGAACTTCCTGTTCTTAAAATTTTTCAAAAACCCGCAATTTTGCACTCTTTGAACGGGAATTCTCCTCTAATTCCTCTTTACTTGGTAAAATCGGCTTACGGGATACAGATTTACCAAGTGGTTTTTTCCCACATACACATACCGGAAACTCCGATGGGCAGGTACATGGATTTTCATATTTACGGTACGCTGATTTCACAATACGGTCTTCCAAAGAATGGAAAGTAATAATACTTAGTCTTCCTTCGGAATTCAACAAGGAAACCATGGTATCCATCGTATTCTTAAGCACATCCAATTCCTTATTGCATTCAATGCGGATAGCCTGGAACACCCTCTTTGACGGATGTCCGTTGGTACGCATCTTAGCCGGAATAGCGGCCTTAATAATCTCATTTAATTCAAATGTAGTAGTAATTTCTTTTTCTGCACGGTTTCTCACAATATGCTTTGCAATATTCTGTGCAAACTGTTCCTCACCGTAATCCCTGAAAATACGGAACAATTCCTTTTCCGGATACTGATTCACGATATCCTTTGCTGTTAGTGTCTGGCGTCTGTCCATACGCATATCCAAATCCGTATCGTACTTATAGGAAAAACCTCTCTCCACGGTATCCAGCTGATAGGAGGACACTCCTAAATCAAGAACGATACCGTCTACCTTTTGGATTCCCAATTGGTGTAATACACTCTCCATATTGCAGTAATTACTGCGGACAATGGTAACCCGGTCTTCAAACTCAGAAAGACGTGCAGTCGCTGCCGCAATAGCTGCATCATCCTGATCAATTCCAATCAGTCTGCCCTTTGCAGATAAACGCTTACAAATCTCATAGGAATGACCGCCACCCCCAAGGGTGCCGTCAACATAAATTCCATCCGGTTTGATTGCCAGTCCGTCTACGGTCTCGTACAACAATACCGATTTGTGCTTAAACTCCATATCATTCTCCACACGTATCCGTCAAAAATACATATCATGCACAAGGCATAAGGCTTGATTATATGCCAAGCCCAAGTGCTTCCATATGCTCTGCTATCTCATCCATATCTTCATAAGAAGCAGTACCGTCCCATCTTTCCTTGCTCCAGATTTCCACCCGGCTACCCACACCGATTAAAACGGCATCCTTTTGCAGTTCGCAAAATTCCCGCAATACAGACGGTATTAATATTCGTCCCTGCTTGTCCACTTCCACACTGGCAGCACCCGCCAGGAAGAAACGCACAAACTTTCTCGCATCTTTATTCGTAATAGGTAATGTCTTTAATTTTTCTTCGAAAGCAGACCACTCATTATTGTCATACACAAACAGACAGCCATCCAATCCCTTTGTCACCACAAACTCGTCACCGAGTGCTTCACGGAATTTAGAAGGGATAATCAGTCTGCCTTTGGTATCAATTGTATGATTGTATTCTCCCATGAACATAACAATCACCTGCTTCCAAAATGGTCTGTCACGGAAAGCAAATCTACCACTTTAAACCACTTCGTTCCACTTTCCACCACTTTGACACCAATTTTAAGATATTTTTAAGATTTATGCAAGTAAAATCAGCAAAAAAACCGCTCATTACAAAAATTTGTAATGAGCGGTTATAGATGTTGTACACGTATTTTTACTAACCACAATATATAGTTTTGCTTTTTTCGCCCGTTTTTAAGGAAATCTTATGAAAATCATCTCCAAAGCGGACTACAGCCTCACAAGTTTTAATAGAAGTTATCCATACTTCCACCTTCATTTTGCCGTTTTCACTCTCACTATTCTCCCACTTGATGTCCACGGTGAAGCCACCTCTTGCTTTAAGCCCTGTCACCTCACCACATTTCCATTCACTTGGAAGTGCAGGCAAGATAACAATTTCATCCTCATGACTTTGTAAAAGCATTTCCGCAATACCTGCCGTACAGCCAAAATTGCCATCAATCTGGAATGGGGGATGATTGTCAAACAGATTCGGCAGTGTGGAATTTTTAAGTAATGCTCTTACATTTTCAAGCGCCTTATCACCGTTCCATAACCTTGCCCAAAGATTAATAATCCATGCCCTGCTCCAACCGGTATGTCCACCACCCGATGCAAGTCTTCTCTCCAAGGTATTAACCGCCGCTTGGGCAAGCTGTGGCGTCTTCGTCATGCTGATTTGTGTTCCCGGATGCAAGGCAAACAAATGGGAAATATGTCTGTGTCCCGGATCCACCTCTTCATAATCCTCATTCCATTCCATAATCTGACCGTATTTGCCAATCTGAATCGGTGCCAATTTAACCAGTGCAATCGGGATTTTTTCTATTACAGGATTACTTTGTCCCAGAACATCTCCACAGGAAATACAGGCACGGAATAATTCGGTAATAATCTGATTATCCATGGATGCTCCTTTGCAAACCACGCCCTTTTCTCCATTTGGCAATATATATTCATTCTCCGGTGAAAGTGTAGGACAGGTTACCAGATATTCCCCATCCTCTACCAGATAATCCAGCACAAACTCTGCTGCTTCGTACATCAAATCACTGTACTCACGCAAAAATTCTTTATCCAGAGTAAAGAGATAATGTTCCCAAATATGCAGGCATAACCACGCCGCACCAAGTACCCAGTAGGTGGAACTTAAACACACATCCTGAGGCGCCGTATCCCCCCAGATATCCGTATTGTGATGGGCCATAAATCCACTACAGCCATACATCTGTCTTGCAGTCTGTCTTCCGTTTTCCCGCATACGTTCTATATGTTCAATAAGTGGCAAATGACATTCGGACAGGTTACAGCTTTCCGCCGGCCAGTAGTTCATCTGTGCATTGATATTAATGGTATATTTACTTCCCCACATAGGAATTCTGTCTGCATTCCAGATTCCCTGCAAATTGGCAGGCAAGCTTCCCGGACGACTGGAAGAAATGAGTAGGTAGCGTCCGAATTGGAAGAAAAGTTCGATTAAGGAATCGTCTTCCTTTCCAGTTCTAAAATCGGCTAACCGTTCAGGAGTCGGAATCATATCTTCCTCTTTGTCTGCATTTATCCTAAAGTCAACTCTATCAAATAATGCCCGATAATCCTTCACATGCTCATCAAGTATTTCTTCCCAAGTGCACTCTGCCGCCTTTTCAAGTCGTTCCAAAACCGATTTCTGTGGATTTTCCTCCCGAAACGTGGTGTCCGCTGCAAAAAGAACCGTAACACTGTCCGCATTCTTTACTACAATACTACTGCCGATTCCCTGTACGTTTCCGCCGTCTGCTACTACCTTTACAGCTGAAAACAGTTCCACCGCACCTTTTCCACCGCAAACCGCACTCATAACAGAAGTATCCTCACTGATGACCTCATTACGGTCCGATTGGGTATTAAAGCCCGGATGCCTGTAAGTCTGTGACTCATAGGAAGATAAATCCCAGGTCATATCCCCTCTGGATAACTGTGTGTGGAAAGATAACACCCCCGGTTTATCTGCCGTCAGGCGCACTGCCATAACTCCTTTTGGATAACTTGTTATATACTGTCTTGTGTATGTTACCCCATCCTTCTTGTAGGTAACAGTAGCTATCGCACTCTCGATATCCAACCATCTTTGATAATCGGTAATCTCCGTATTATCCCCATCAAATAACAGATAGAGATTTCCAAGAGGCTCATAATGCCGCTGGGACTCCGGTGTGCCAGAAAGAGCCAATGCACACAAATCCTGGGCTTCCTTTATCCGTCCCTCAAAAATCAGTTTCCTAATCTTCGGCAGATATTCTTTTGCCGATTTATTATTTCTGTCCTGGGGACCTCCGTACCAGACACTGTCCTCATTTAGACGTATACACTCTGTGTACGGTGTTCCGTATACCATAGCCCCCAGTCTTCCGTTTCCAAGAGGTAATGCTTCGTTCCAGTCATCTGCCGGTGAATTAAAATATATAGTAGTATTGTTCTTCATACGTTTTCCTCGTTTCCTATTGAGGCAATCGTATCATAAATTTTCCAAAAGAAAAAGGGTTCCACATAAATGGAAACCCTTGCAATAACTTTCTTTTTATACATTAAAACGGAACAGAATAACGTCGCCGTCTTTTACCACGTATTCCTTACCTTCCATACCAACAAGTCCTTTTTCTCTTGCCGCTGCCAAAGAACCCTGCTCTAATAAATCCTTATAATTTACGACTTCTGCTTTGATAAATCCACGTTCAAAGTCTGTGTGAATCTTACCTGCAGCCTGTGGAGCCTTAGTTCCAATTTTGATTGTCCAAGCTCTTGTCTCATCTTCGCCTGCTGTTAAGAAGCTCATTAAGCCAAGCAAACGGTAACTTGTTGCAATTAACTTATCAAGACCTGATTCACTTAAGCCCAAGTCTTCTAAGAACATTGCCTTTTCATCATCATCAAGTTCAGCAATTTCCTGCTCAATCTGTGCACAAATAACAAATACTTCACTGTCATTTGCTGCTGCAAACTCACGAACAGATGCTACTTTTTCGTTGTCCGCACCATCATTAGCCAAATCATCTTCTGCTACGTTAGCCGCAAAGATTACCGGTTTTGCTGTTAATAAATTGTAAGAAGCGAACCAGCCTTCTTCATCCTCGTCCAATGTTTCAAAGCCCTTTGCAAGTTTACCTTCTTCTAAGTATGCAATAAGACGTCTAACCATATCCATCTCTTTTGCAATCTTCTTATCATTATTGGCTGCTCTCTGACCTTTTGCCAGACGACGCTCTAAAATTTCAACATCAGAGAAAATCAATTCCAAATTAATGGTTTCAATATCACGTAAAGGATCAACAGAACCGTCTACATGGATTACATTAGAATCCTCAAAACATCTTACTACATGTACAATCGCATCTACTTCACGGATATTACTTAAGAACTGGTTACCAAGACCTTCACCCTTGGAAGCGCCCTTTACAAGTCCCGCAATATCAACGAACTCAATAACAGCCGGTGTAACCTTCTTGGACTGATACATATCTCCAAGCAATTTCAGACGGAAATCCGGAACTGCTACAATACCCACGTTCGGATCAATGGTACAGAACGGGTAATTTGCCGATTCTGCTCCTGCCTTTGTTAATGAGTTAAAAAGTGTACTTTTACCTACGTTCGGTAAACCTACGATACCTAATTTCATTTATCTATCTCCTTACGTACCTGTTACATTATTGTTATAAAATGCCGATGCTTACTATAGCACGAAAAAGCTCAAAAGTAAAGTTTTCCTACCCTTCAATTGTAGCAAAACATACTGGAATATGGTAAAATAAAAGATAGTGTATATATACAATTTTTTAGTATGAAGCGAGGGATTGTTTCATTATGAAAAACGAAGTTACATATCCAAACCTTCCGGAGATATTCGATACCTATGTTTCCGATTATTATGACTGGGTTGTGGAATTTGATAAAAGAGACGGAAAAACTATTTTTTATTATGTAAGTGATTTCTTATTAGAAAATAAAATCATCCCGCAAAACATTGGTTCTTTTCAAGAATTAATGCAGTTGTTTAGTCAGCAATTAATCGTTGCCGAAGAAAAAGAAGCGTATCTGGTTCAGACTCAGCTCCCGATTATCTTGGATGAAATCAGAGTCAAAGGGAACTTTGTCCGCACGGTTCATCTGAACACTGAGGGCGGCATAAAAGCAGCAAATCTTCGCATTAAGCAGATTTCCGGTAGCGACAACCGTTTTCTTGCCTGTCTGACGGATATTACTGTGACTCTTGATAGAGATTGGATGACCGATGAATATTCCCGTTCCGGTTTCCTTACAAGAACCGAACAATTGCTTAAAGAGCCGGAATATTGCAGCGGATATTCCATCGTATATTCCAATATCCAGGACTTCAAGGCGGTAAATGACTTACTTGGTACCCAAAGCGGTGACATGGTTATTTTCCTGGAAAAGGATGTTCTTATTCAGACACTGAATCCCGTACTGATTGCCCGGTTGGAAAGCGACCATTTTGTCCTTCTGACTAAGACGGAGAACATCTCCGATGAGACCATGGAAAAGTTATGCTATCAGCATTATGACGAAGGTACAAAGCGTCTTCCCATCCTTATCCGTTGCGGTGTCTATAACATTCACGATGCCACCAAAAAAGTGGCCTATATGCTGGACCGGGCCAAATTGGCAGAGCAATCCATTCCTGCCGACCACGGCATCCCGTATGCCGTATGCAATGAAAAAATGAGTCAGGATTACGTCAACCAACGTATTTTCGTTTCCGAATTGGACAGTTCATTGGAAAAGGGAGAATTTCTCCCATATTACCAGCCTATCGTGGATGCAAAAACAGGCGAAATTGTCAGTGCTGAGGCTCTCATCCGTTGGAACCATTCAAAAAAAGGAATGATTCCTCCCGGAATGTTTATTCCTGTTTTTGAAAGGGAAGGACTTATTTCCAAATTGGATAGTTTCATGGTAAATCGTGTTCTCACTTTTAATTTCGAACGCATGAAAAACGGCCGCAGAGTAGTTCCTTGTGCCGTCAATCTTTCCAGAGTTGATTTCTACGATACCAAACTTTTGGAAATGTTAAAAGAAAAGCTTCAAAATCATGAAAATATTCAGAAAATGCTAAAACTGGAGATAACAGAGTCCGCCTGTGCTGTATTAGAGTCCGATGCATTGGTTTTCTTAGAAGAAATGAAAAAATTAGAACTCTCTTTCCTCTTAGATGACTTCGGCAGCGGTATGTCCTCTCTCTCCACCCTTGAACTATATGATTTTGATACCATAAAACTTGATATGGGATTTATCCGCAAAATCGGAAAAAGCAAAAAAGCAGAAGCCATTATCCGCCACACTATCGGTATGGCTCATGATATGGGTGCAAAAGTGGTTGCAGAGGGTGTGGAAGATAAAGAACAATTGGCTTTCTTACAATCCGTTGACTGTGATATGATTCAGGGTTACTATTTTTACAAGCCAATGCCGGAAGAAGAATTTGCCGCATTATTATAATACACAACAAAGTACCGATAGCCCAAAACTCCTTTACGGAATTTCGGGCTATCGTTTTTTTATATTTCATTCTTTATCTCAATTTATCATATACTCTGACAATCTCACCAACGCTCCATGCCTGGGCAAAGCAGCCTTTGGAGGAAACAGGATTTTCTCCGTCATAGATTTCCGGAAGCTGCCCCACACAGCCCTCTCGTAAAGCAGGCTCTAATAAGCTCAGCTGTTCTTTTACATATGCTTTCGCATCCTCTGAATACCCATTTACTTTCAGATACGCCAAATAGTACGCCCCAAGCGGGAAGCCCCATACCGTACCCTGGTGGTATGCCAAATCACGGTCTAATTGGGCACCACCGTAAAATGGACGGAATTCTGCATCTTCCGGTGACAACGTACGCAAACCATATGGTGTATATAAATGGCGGAACACTGCTTCCACCACTTGTTTTTCCTTATCCTTAGGCAAAACAGAAAATGGCTGTGACACTGCCCATATCTGATTACATCGAATCTGCTCATCCGCTTTGGTAAAAGAAATAACATCCTTTAAGCATTTCTTCTCTTCATTCCAGAACTTTTCTTCAAAGGAAGCCTTTACTTTAACTGCTAAAGAGGTATAGTCAAAAGTATCCTCTTCCTTTAACCGGTTCTTCCACTCATCCATCATGCAAAGAGCATTGTACCAGTAAGCGTTGATTTCTACCGGTTTTCCATGGCGCGGAGTCGGAAGAATGTTTTCCACACGGACATCCATCCAGGTAACCTGGTCATAACCGCTTCCGGCTACAATCAGTCCATCCTCATCCATATGAATGTTAAAATCAGTACCCTTTTGATACCAATAAATGATATCCTTCATAACCGGGTAGGCTTTTTTCACAAAGGCAGTATCCCCTGTGTTTTTCTCATATTCATATACCGCCAAAATGAATAAAAGTGCAGCGTCTACCGTATTGTACCAAGGCTGGTTACCGCCTTCCGGAAAAAGATTCGGCATCAATCCCTTATCGCAATATTCCATAAAGGTTTCAAAAATGGCAACCGCTGTTTCATACTGCCTTGTTGCGAGGCAACAGCCCGGAAGAGAAATCATGGTATCCCTGCCCCAGTCCTCAAAGAATGGGAACCCGGCAAGAATGGTTTTCTTTCCTGTGGATACTCTGTCTGAAATAAACTGCTCTGCACTGACTGCGAGCTGGCTCGGGATTTCTTCCGCAAAGGCGGCTTGTTTCTTTAATTCCTTACGATAGTTACATACCTGTTTTTTGATAGCATCAAATGACGGTATTTCTGCTACCGTAAAGGCATTTCCCTTTTTCTCATCATCCATGGCATATACCATTTCCAGAGTTTTATATTCTCCGGCTTCTACTATAAAAGTAATCTCATGATTCACCGCGCTTCTTCCAAGGGACATTTTACCGTCTTCCACATCCGCAGAATAATACAGGGTATCACAAAACTCCTTTTCTACTGCATGAGGTTCCCCATTCGTCTTCAAATACAGCTTTTGTTCATTGGAAGAAATGCAGGCATAATTCATACCGTCATCTGCACATGAGACTTTCGCATATGAAAACTCCTGATTAACGGACAATCTTTCTCCCTTTGGCACAAACTGCAAATGTGGCCTAACCGTCAGACACACCTTATCCTCTGTCCGGTTACGGACCTCATAGGTAATGCCTATCACATTTTTTCCCTGCATTAAAACCATGGACCTTGTTATTTCTACTCCCGGGAACTGATACATCCATTCCGGATAATCCTCAAACACAAATCCGGTCTGATACAAATATCCTTTTTCTCTCTTTTCATGAATCTGATAATCCTGACTGGATAACGGATATCTTTTTTCTCCCACCCTTATCTGTTCTTCCAGTCTGTGAATCATATTATAACGGTTATTTGGCGCATGCACGCATGCCATCAGTACGGCCTGGTCATTTCTGCAACAAGAGGAAACAAGGCTGAGAGATGAAAATCCTCCCAGCCCATTGCTCATCAGATAACAGTTTTCTTCGCCACGTTCCAATGTCTTCCAATCATTTTTTCCATACATGAATTTCATGACATTACTGCTCTCTTTCTTTTCCATTGATTTATAGTTACTTATCTTTTTTCCCTAAAAGGATACCGGAATATGCAGCTACATGCATCATTCCTTTTTCGTTCAATACAAGTGGAATGCAACCGTCTGCCTGTTCCTTATTGGCAAGAATGAACCATTCTCCTTCCGGAACTTTTATATCTGCCGATTCCATTCCGGCATTGTAAACCACAAAGAGTTTCGAGTATAGACTTACCACACCGTCATTCTCTTTGTTTGTATTATCCACTACAAAGGATACTACCTTCTTATCATGGGTGGTTTCCTCTGTGATTCTCTCATAAGCATCCGCTGACTTATCGTATAACCCCGGCAAGCTCTTACGCAGACGGATTAAGCCCTTGTAATAAGCTACTAAATCAGCAAACTCCACGGTCTGATGCCAGCGCAGCATATTAATCTTAGGATCAGAACGGTAACTGTTCTCATCACCCAGCTTGGTTCTGCCAAATTCCTCTCCTGCCTGGAAGAAGATATGTCCCTGACAGGTAAAATAGATAAAAGCTGCCAACTTATTGGCTTCCAGAACCTCTTCGTATTTTTTCCCAAAAAGAGTTTCATCACCTAAAACAGGCTTACTATCGTCGGAATGCTTCATAGTCAATACCAGCTTGTCCCATAAAGTATAATTATCATGGGCGGATACATAACTGATTATCTGGGAAGCGCTCTTAGGTGTTATGGTGCTGCCGCCTTTTCTCCATGCAGATACGGCATAAAGGACCTTATCTTCCAAATAGGAGGCACCGTTTACAAATCCCGGTTCTTCCACAATGAATACATCACCCTTAACTACATCCCGGATATCATCACTGAAAACGGCAATATTTTCATCCAGGTATTCCAAATTATCCTTCAAAGCCGGCAAAGTTCCTTCTTCCATTGGAGATTCTGCTGCCCTCCACGGCTCTCCGTATAAGAGTTTTTCACCTTTTCCAAATTCTTCATCCAATTCCTTGCGGATACGGTTCATCAATTCCACGGTTAACAGTCCCATCAGGTCAAACCGGAAACCATCCAGATGATATTCCCTTGCCCAATACATAACCGAATTGGCTATATAATTATCCACCATGGCTCTTCCTACTGCCACGTCACTTCCACAGGCCGAACCGTCGGCAAGACTTCCGTCCTCCCATCTGCGGTTATAGTACCCCGGAATCGTTCTTTCAAGCCAGGAATCCGGTGAAAAAGTATGATTGTATACCACGTCCATAACCACACGGATACCTGCATTATGCAGAGCCTGAATCATTTCCTTGCATTCTCTAATTCTTACACTGCCATCAAACGGGTTTGTTGCAAAGGACCCTTCCGGAACATTGTAATTAAGTGGGTCATATCCCCAGTTAAACTGACTGTCATCTCCTTCTTCATCCAATGCGGCAAAATCATAGAACGGAAGTAAATGTACATGCGTAACCCCTAATTCTTTCAGGTATTCCACACAGGTCGGATACTCCGTATTCTCTCCCGTTACAGTAAACGCCTTATACTTTCCTCTGTATTCAGCCGGTATACCACTGTCCGGATCATGAGAAAAATCCTTTATATGCAATTCATATATAATCTGCTCTTTCTGAAGCTCCGGTGCTTTGTCAAATGCAAACCCTTCCGGATCGGTACGCCGTAAATCCGTTACCATGCTGCGATATCCATTGCATCCGCATCCTACCGCATAAGGGTCGGCCGTTTCCACAATTTCTCCATCGCAAAGGATTTCATAGTTGTAATACCTACCATGCAAATCGCCGGAAAGTTCCTTTTCCCATACTCCATGTTCGCCTAACTCCATGGTAAAGGTTTCCTTATTTTCCATTTCCGTTGTACCGTTCGGAATCGTTCCTTTATCATACAGACACAACGTTACCTTACCTGCCAAAGGACTCCATAATTTAAAAACAGTCTTCTCCTTTGTACAGACCGCTCCTAAATCGTTTCCGTCGTATCGAAATTTATCATCAAAATCCTTTGTGTAAGTAATTTTTGTATCTAACTTCACGTGTTTGTTCTCCCATAACTTTCTTTTCTACAAAAGAATGGCTCTTTCGAGCCATTCTCCAGCATATATAGGATTTATATTTAGCCCTTTACAGAGCCTCCCATACTTTCTACATAACACTTCTGTGTTAATAAGAATAAAATTGCAATTGGAATAGAGATTATTACACAACCTGCGTAGAACTGAGTGTAATAATATTCCACATATTCCTTTTCAAGCATCGTCCATAAACCGATAGCAATTGTGTAACGTTCAATATCCTGACCTAAAATAACTTTAGCAAAGATGTAATCCACCCAAGGACCCATAAATGCTGTAAGCAATGTATAAGTAATAATAGGCTTTGACATTGGAACGGTCACATGCCAGAATGTATCCCACTTTGTTGCACCATCGATATATGCAGCTTCATCCAATGCTTTCGGAATTAAGTCAAAGAAGCCTTTTGCAATGTAGAAGCCAAGTCCTGCACCGGCTGAATATACTAATACCAGAGCTACCTGCTTTAACAGCCCCGCATCCAGGAAACCAAGTCCCTTTAAGATATAATAAACGGCAATCATGGACATGAAGCCCGGGAACATACCCAAAACCAATGCAACGTTCATAAGTGGTTTACGCGCTTTAAAACGTAAACGGCTCATTACATACGCTACACTCAATACCATGAATGCAGAAATCACCATGGTACAGCATGCAATGATAAAGGTATTCATAAACCACTTTTCAAAGTTAATGACACTGTTTGCATCAAACAGATTAATATAGTTATTTAATGTAAAGCCTCTTGGCCAGATATAACTCTTATATGAGCCACCTTCTTCTCTAAAAGAAGTAAGAATTACGTATAATATAGGTAATATCCATATAATACTAAGTATTGTAAGCAGTACATGCACTGCTGTGTTCTTTATAAATCGCTTCGTCTTCATTATTGGAATGCCCCCTCATCTTTATAGGAACCGGTTCTTCTATATGTAATCAGAGATACCGTAGCCAATACAACAAATGTCAAGATACCGATAACTGCACCAAGGTTGTAGTCCTTCTGGGTAATGGTCAATCGGTATAACCAGGTAACAAGTAAGTCCGTCTTTCCTGCATAGTAGTAGGTCATTGTATCCGGACCACCTCCTGATAACAGGAAGATTACGTTAAAGTTGTTAATATTTCCTGTAAATGTTGTGATTAAATAAGGTGTCATAACGAAGAAAATATATGGCAATGTAATCTTACGGAAAATAGTAAGAGGACCGGCTCCATCAATCTGAGCCGCTTCATATAATTCTCCCGGAATATTCTGTAAAATACCCGTTGTCTGTAATAATGTAAACGGAACACCAATCCAAATATTAATACAAATAATAGTAACCTTAGCCAAGAACGGATCTGTAAAGAACGGAATGGACTCTGTTGGTCCAATTGCACCAATGCTTCGTAAAATAACGTTAACCGGTCCATTTGTATTAAAGATAGTTCTCATACTTAACAATGATACGAACTGAGGCACCGCAATGGATAATATGAACATAAAACGCCATAATCCCTTGCATTTTGTCTCTTTACGGTTAATTAATAATGCCAATGCAATACCTAAGAGGAAACAGGTTACGGTTGCAAATACTGCCCAGGTAAGAGTCCAGCCCAATACCGGCCAGAATGTACCTGCTAATTTACCGCCGGCTGCAAACATAGCCTTGAAGTTCTCAAATCCAACCCAGTCAAACAAGTTTCCCGGTGGCTGATGCTCATGATCATAACTGGTAAACGCAATCAAGATCATATATACCAATGGAACAATGGTAAATATCAGCACTCCGGTAATTGGGAATGCAAGCATCAATTTATGTAAGTTCTCCTGCTTCAGAGAATAGATGTCGTCTTTTAATTTTGGAATCGGCATACCGTGTTCTTTTCTGAACTGCACACCGTATGCACTCTTTCCCGCCGATACCATTACGAAAATAACTGCAATCGTAAGGAAAATGGTAATTACGCCATACAATAGAAATAGCATGGAGTTATCTCCTGCTACGTATTCGTAAATACCTAACTGTTCATTGTAAACTTCACCCTGTTCATTTACACCAAGGGTAATAAAATTCTGAATGGAAGTAATTCCACTGTTAATCATGTAATAAATATATGCTGCTTCTAATGCTAAGAAAGCAAGACCTTTTGCAATCTGCTTATTCAAAATATTACCGAGTCCACAGATAATAAAGGATAATTTGGTAATGATGTTCCCTTTTACGAGTGCATCCATTACTGTAACATCAGAAGGTTTTCTAACGATATTCTGTTCTTTCTTTTTAAAGACTCCCATGGAAGGCCTCCTAAATATATGCTTGGGTTATACTTATTGTAAAAACAGGGATACCAATTTGGCATCCCTGTTAATTTTTCTATTGCGCTGTCAGATTATTCAGTAGTAACAGCTGTTACGAAAGCGTCCATCTTTTCCTGAACGTTGTCTTTATTTAACTCACCACTTCTGATTTCTGTTGGAATTGTGTTAGCGTATGTCCAATATTTAGCAGAGAATTCTGCAGATACAGGCTGCATAACACTTGCAGAGTTAGCTTCGTTAACGATTACTGTTGCTAAAGGATCTGCTAATACAGCTTCGCTGCTACCTGCGTTTACGTTTGCAGGAATCTGAGCAGAAAGTTCGTAACGGAGTACCTGGTTTTCTTCGTTTCCTAAGAATGTTGCAAATGCAACTGCTGCAGCTGTGTTCTTAGAAGCAGCGTTAACACCGATACATTTTGAACCGTAGAAACCTAATAACTGTACATCTGTTCCGTTGAGGTTGTATGTAGGAATTACTGCTAAACCAAGGTCATCACCTAAAACGTCTTTGTATGCATCATAGTTCCAAGCACCGTCAAACCAAGCACCTAATCTGTGGTCTGCGATTAATTCAGTAACTGCGATTTCTCCGTCATATGCACACTTAGGGTTGTTGATTAAGTCGATTAAGTAATTTGTTACAGCAACACCTGTTTCATTGTTCCAGTCACAACCTGCAGCAACGTCTGTTCCGTCTGTACCGAATACACTTAAACCTGCTCCGTAGTAGTAAGCACCAAGCTTCCAACCACCTGCTGATTCAAAGTAGAAGTTGTAAACGTTTTCTGCTGTTTCTTTAGCCATGATACCTTCTAATGTAGCAACATCTGCTTCATCTAAAAGAGTCTTATCATAGAACATGAAGAATGTGTTGTGTGTGAAAGGAATACCATAAACGGCATCACCAATCTTAGCTGTTGCAGAAACGCTAGGAGCGATTTCGTTGTTAACCATAGCTTCTGCGTCACCACCAAGTCTTGCGATAGCACCAGCGTCAACAAGTGACTGTAACTGGTCATTTGCAAAGAAGAATACGTCAGCTGCTGCTTCAACGTCTTTTAAGATTTCGTCTTTAGCTTTGTCTTCACCAACGATTTCTGTTGTCCATGTAATGTTCCATTCTGGATGAGCTTCTGCGAATGCAGCCTGCTGCTGTTCCATAATCTTTGTGTCTACCTGATTCTGTGGGCACCATACTTTAAGTGCAACATCTGTTACTTCTGCTGGTGCTGCAGCTTCTTCTGCAGGAGCTGCTTCTTCTACTGCAGCTTCTTTAGCTGCTTCTGTTGCTGCTGGTGCAGCTGTTTCAGCTGTGCTGTTTCCACAACCTGCAAGTAATGACATTGTCATTGCAGCTGCAAGTGCACATACTAATAACTTTTTCATTTCTTACCTCCTAAATTTGGCGAAACTTGTTTCGCATTGTTTTTTGCAATGACAAATTTAGCATGTTTATCCTATTTCGTCAACGCTTGTTTTACGCATTGTTTCTGTTTTCACCTCATTTTAACCCCTTTTTTGGTAAAAGTGCACAAAGCTACTAAACTTCCTTTTGTATTTGTTTCGAAACTTCCCATTTTTTTGTTTCGTTTTTCGAAATATTCAGAAAACGTTTTCTTTTCAGTGTTTTTGAACCCTCTTCTTTTCTTTTTTAATAAATAAGTTTAGTTCCATGACTTGTGTTTCGTACTGTTTCTTGATAAAATTGAGTAGAAAAAAATTTTTTTCACATAAAAATTCACAAATTTTTATATGAGGGATATTTATGGCTGTAACTATTAACGACATCGCAAATAAGCTGGGAATTTCAAAAAGTACCGTTTCCAAAGGATTAAATAATGCAACCGACATCAGTCCTGAGATGAAACGTCTGATTATTGAGACAGCAGCCGAAATGGGCTATATTAACAAACGCGTCCGGCAGAACGCAAAAATTTGTATTATTATAGAAAATATCGACTATCGTACTCCTAATCAGTTTGGATATGATATTATTAACGGTTTTAAACAAATGGCCGAAGCCGAAGGGTATCTTGTTGACATCCTTCCTATTACCCCGGATTTCCAACAGGCAACCCCTTACGATATCTTTATGATTCAGGAAGGGTATCAGGCGGCTTTCATTTTAGGCTTCGCTTCCATAGACCCTTGGATGCAGGAATTCCGCACCTCCCACTATCCTACCGTCTTATTTGACAATCAGGTAAAAGGGAATCCGAATGTTGCCTCCGTTGGTTGTGATAACGCAGAAGGCTTTGATGCCGCAGTCAGACATTTAGTTAAACTGGGGCATACCAAAATCGGCTTAATTTCCGGTCCGTTAGAGTCCTATATTCTCACGGCACGCTATAACGCCTACATTGCGGCTTTACAAAAATATGGTTTGGAAGTCAATGAAAAATTCATTGGTCTTGGATATTATGTATCCGAATCCACCCGTACCTACATCCCGCAGTTATTGGATCAGGGTGTTACCGCCATTCTTTTTTCCCACGACATCCGTGCTATTTCTGCGATAACCGAATGTAATGACCGTGAGATCCGTATTCCTGAGGACCTTAGTATCATCGGTTTTGATGATTTACCTCTGGCCGCTTACTGTGAGCCACCGCTCACCACTGTCCGTCAGGACAGAACTGCACTTGGTAAATGCGGATACTACGCCATGTCCTCTTTACTGAACAATGTACCTATTGGTTCTATCCTTTTGCGCGCACCTCTGGTAATCCGCCAGTCAACAGGACCTGCGCCAAAGCGCTGATAGAAATCCTCAAGGACAAATACGAATATTCTTTTCTATTTATGACAGTAAAAGTGCCACCGACATCATGTCAGTGGCACTTTTCATTTCTTAATATTTTTTCCGGTTGCTGCATTCTTCATATATCTGCTTATAGTTCTCGTAGCGTACCCGGCTAATTTCACCGTCCTCAACCGCCTGCTTAATGACACAATCCGGTTCGCTCATATGATTGCATCCCAAAAACCGGCACTGTCCTTCTATATTATCAAATTCCGGATAATACCATTTAATATCTTCCTTTTCCAAATCAAATACTGCAAGGGAACTAAAACCCGGAGTATCCAAAATATAGGAATCGTCCTGCAGGGTAATTAGTTCGCTGTGTCTGGTCGTATGTTTTCCGCGCTCAATCTTTTCACTGATACTGCCGGTCTCCATCCGTACATCCGATTGGAGAAGATTAATAAAAGAAGATTTCCCCACACCGCTTGGACCTGCAACCGTAGAAGTTTTTCCCATAAGACAGGACTTCACCTCTTCGATTCCTTCCTGATTGGCAGCACTCATAAAATATACCGGATGTCCCGTACCTTTATAAACATTCGCAAGTTCTGCCATTTCTTCTTCTGTAATCAAATCCTTTTTATTAAAGCAAATAACCGTAGGAATCTCTTTTTGCTCCATCATAAGAAGAAAACGGTCCAATAAATTAAAGTTTGGCTTGGGCTTATCCGCCGCAAATATTACCAATGCCTGATCCACATTGGCTACTGCCGGCCGGATTAAGTCATTTTTTCTGGGCAGAATACGGTCCACATTTCCCAACCGTTTTCCGTTATCCAACACAGAGATTTCTACATTATCGCCAACAAGGGGTTTTTCGTTATTCTTACGAAATACCCCTTTTGCTTTGCATTCATATATCCCATCACCGGCTACATGCACATAGTAAAAACCGGCAATGCCTTTCACAATTTTTCCAAGTATTGCCATACGTTGCATTTATTCCTTTGCAAACTTAACACTGCGTCTTACCTGACGCTCTTCTACAGTTTCCGGGGTGGTAATTACTTCCCCATTTTCATTGGTGGATGTGGTTCCCGGAGTTGTTACATTATAAATAATGTACACAAGTCCGTCCTCCGCACCGGTAATTCCGGACACATTAAATGACACCGGGAATGTAGAAGTGGTCTCTCTCTTTAATTCTATTCCGGTATTCGTAGTCAGAATTACAATTGCGGGTGTTCCTGCTACATACTGGGCATCCTCTGCGCCCGGGCCTTCAATATTTCCAACAAAGCTGTAGGTAGATGCTCCGGTTCCCAGGCTGACTTTAAAGTCCACAGCGGTTCCCTCTTCTACCTCTACATCCTGTGAATAGCTCTGATAACATACCAAATTGGTAAGGGAAGGATCGGTATGATTGGTTTGACTGACAGTACCTACCTCTAATCCGCTTTCAATCAATACCACAATGGCGTCTTCCTCACTAAGTCCAATCAGATTCGGTACTTTTACCTTTCCTACGCTGGCACTGATACTTACATATACGGTTACACTGGTTCCGCGCTCTGCCTTGCTGCCAGCCTCCGGCACCTGACTGATAACATTGCCTTTGCGGACCGTAGTTGACTCGCTCTCTTCCTTCACCACCTTAAAGCCTTCTTTATTCAAGGTTGCTACTGCTTCTGCATAGGAACGGCCACTGACATCCGGAATGGCTACCAGATTTTCATTTTCATCTGCTTCTTGCGTATCCACAATCTGTTCCACTTCCGAAGTAATGATACTTTCTTCAATAGTGGATTCCTCTACGACTACCTCATTTTCAAATCCAAACAAGCCCATCTTTTTACCGGCAAGGAGAATCACTACTGCACCAAATAAGATGGCGGCAATAATGGCAAGGATGGTAGTAATCTTATCCATCTTGGAATCCTCTTCCTCATCCTCTTCCACCACTTCCTTACGGCTGCTTGTTCTTGGTTTCTCATCGATATTCTGCGGACGCTTTTTCTTTACCGGCTTTGGCTGCTCCTCACTGACACGCATGCGGATAGCCTCATCCATATTGTCGCGTTTTTTAGACTGTTTCTTAATCTGCTGCATATCCCTATCGGTAATCATACGGGTAGCTGCATCTTCTTCCGGATTAGAAATCTTTACAAAATCCTCATCCGGACGCATCAATGACTGCTTTAAGTCATCAATGACTTCCGTCATAGACTGATATCTTCTGTCCGGGCTCTTCTGAGTACACTTAAATACAATCTGCTCTACACTGATTGGTATCTCCGGAATATATTCTCTAGGAGACGGCATTGGCTCCTGGATATGTTTGATGGCAATAGCAACCGTAGTCTCTCCGTTAAAAGGCACACGTCCGGTAAGCATCTCAAACATGGTAATACCAAGAGAATAGATATCACTCTTTTCATCCGAATAGCCGCCCCTTGCCTGTTCCGGAGAAGTATAATGTACAGACCCCATTACATTAGAAGTAATGGTATTGCTGGTAACTGCTTTGGCAATACCGAAGTCGGTTACCTTTACTTTTCCTTCCTTGCTGATCATAATATTCTGCGGTTTAATATCACGATGAATAATATGATTATTATGGGCAGCCTGAATACCCATGGATACCTGTATCGCAATACTGATTGCCTCTTTTACGGACAATCTTGCCTTCTTTTCAATATACTGTTTTAATGTAATACCCTCTACCAATTCCATAACAATGTAGTGGGTTCCGCTTTCTTCCCCAACATCATATACATTTACAATATTTGGGTGCATCATCCCTGCTGCCGCCTGTGCTTCTGTCCGGAACTTGGAAACAAAGTTTACATTTTCCGAAAACTCCTGCTTTAATACCTTAACAGCAACAAAGCGGTTTAATTTGTGACATTTTGCTCTATATACATCCGACATACCGCCGGTTCCGATTTTCTCAAGGACCTCATACCGGTCGCCTAATATCATTCCAATCTTAATCATCTATCCACCTCGTCTGCAAACGGTTCAATCAAAATAACGGTAATATTATCTTTTCCTCCGTTTTGATTGGCTGCCGCCACTAATGCTTCCGCCTTACCTGCAATATCCTTTCTGGAAAGAAGGAGCATCCGTATCTCTTCATCTTCAATCATATTGGTCAACCCGTCGGAACACAAAAGAATCAAATCGCCTTTTGTTAATTTTACAGGGAAAAAATCAACCTTAATCTCATCCTCTGCACCGATTGCTCTGGTGATGATGTTTTTATCCTGATGTACCCTGGCCTGGTCTCTTCCGATACCACCCATGCGGACCATCTCTTCCACCAGGGAATGGTCCACTGTAATCTGCTTAATCTCCTGATTAATTACATACAGGCGGCTGTCTCCCACATTGGCAACACACATCATATCATCTTCTATTGTCGCCGCAACAACCGTAGTTCCCATGCCGCTTAATTCTTCATTCTCCCTGCTCTTAGCACGGATATGGGCATTGGCCTTTTGAATGGCATGCTCCAATGTTGCAACCGTTGTGTCCTTTGACTTCTCAATTTCCTCTACGATTGTGGCAATGGCATACTTTGATGCATAGTCTCCTGCATTGTGTCCTCCCATTCCGTCTGCTACAATAAACAGATTTTTAAGAGGTCCCACAGGGATTTCAGAAGTAAACACATAGTCCTGATTCTGTTTTCGCTTTTGTCCTATATCCGTAATTGAAAATGTCTTTAACATCATGTCTCCTATTCTTCAACACTCTGCAATACTTTCCGTCTAAGCTGTCCACAGGCGCCGTCTATATCCGCACCCATTTCCCTTCTTATTGTAACGGCAATCTGATTTTTTTCAAGTTTATTTTTAAATGCAAGGATTTCCTGCTTAGAACCCCTCTTATAATCCCTCTCCTTAATCGGATTTACCGGAATCAGATTTACATGCCCTGCATACTTCTTTGCAATAGCAATTAATTCCTTTGCATCTTCCGGTGTATCGTTTACACCACCCACCAGACTGTACTCAAATGTAATTCGTCTTCCTGTGGTTTTATAATACTCACCACAGGCCTTAAGTACTTCCTCAAGAGGGTATGTATTGGCAACCGGCATTAACTCTCTGCGCTTGTCATTGGTAGTGGCGTGAAGAGATAAGGCTAATGTAATCTGCAATTTTTCTTCTGCCAGTTTCCGAATCTGCGGTACCAGTCCGCATGTGGAGACGGTAATATTACGCTGACTGATATGGAGCCCATCTTCATTTGTCAACAGACGGATAAAACGAATCAAATTCTCTAAATTATCAAGAGGTTCCCCCGTTCCCATAACTACCACATTGGAAACTCTCTCCCCCGTACTTCTCGTAATTGCATAAATCTGGTCCAACATCTCAGAAGGCAAAAGATTTCTCTCCCACCCATCCAAAGTAGACGCACAGAAGCGGCATCCCATTTTGCACCCAACCTGGGAGGAAATACAAACACTATTCCCATGCTGATAGCGCATGAACACGCTTTCCACATAATTACCGTCCGAGAGTTCAAATAAAAACTTCTTTGTACCATCCAATTTGGATTCCTGAATCCTCACAGGCTTTAGACAGATATATTCGTATTTTTCACTAAGCTCACTGCGTAAATCCTTGGACAGATTGGTCATATCCTCAAAACCCGCTGCCAGCTTCTGATGCATCCACTGATACACCTGCGTCGCACGGAATGCCGGCATTCCCTGTCCCTTTAATTCTTCCTTCAGTTCCTCCAAAGTCATGGATTTAATGTCCATTCCGTCAATCCTCTCTTGCCGTCAACCTATGTGTTACGTTATCTATTCATTATATGGCGCCCGTAACCGTGCCATGAAAAATCCGTCTGATTTTTCCCCCGGAAGCAAAGTCAGATATCCTTTTTCTGTATCTTTACCATGCAATTCTTCCGGAAGGTATGGATTCAGACTTTCTGCTGTAAATCCCAAGGTTTCTGTTAAATAGGAAACCATTTGTTCATTTTCTTCTTTTCTGAGAGTACAGGTACTGTAAACCATAGTTCCACCCGGTTTTACATATTCGCAAACCGTATCCACAATTTCTTTTTGCAAAGAATCCAATTCCGCAAAAGAATCCTGTTCCAAACGATACTTGATTTCCGGCTTTCTTCCCATGACTCCAAGACCGGAACACGGAATATCCAAAAGCACCACATCCGCTTTGTGAATCACTTCTTCATCTTTAACACGGGCGTCCCATACCTTTACTTTTAGATTATCTGCCCGCATTCTTTCTTTATTTTCTATAATCAGGTCTACCTTACTGTCAGAAACATCCCTGGCATCCACCACGCCGCCTTCTGAAACCTTACTACAGGCATGAAGTGCCTTTCCCCCCGGTGCACTGCACACGTCAATGACATAATCCTTAGGAGAAAATCCTGCGATTTCGCCCACCAGCATACTGCTCACATCCTGAACCGTATAAAGGCCATTCACAAAATTAACATCCTCTCTTACACTTCCGGATAATGTTAATTCGTAAGCATAAGAAAGCCACGGATGGACCTTAGCTTCAATACCAAGGGATTCCCAACCTTTTACTACCTGTTCCTTTTCCTCAACGGATAAGTTTTCTGCCAGTCTTACACAGACCGGACGTTCCACTAAGTATCCCTTTAAGATTTCTTCCGTCTGTTGGTTTCCATACTGAGAAAGCAATAGCTTAACAAGACTCTCCGGCATAGAATACTCTACGGACATTGCTCTGACAGGTTCCTTCTCTTTGTTAGGGAATACAACCGACTCCTTCCCTCTTGCAATGTTACGGAGCACACCGTTTACAAATCCCTTAAGGGGACCAAATCCCCTCTTTGTTGCCAGCTTAACCGCCTCATTACAGGCCGCACTGTCAGGTACCTTATCTAAATACAGAATCTGATACACACTCATGCGCATCAGACTTCTGATAAATGGTTTCATTTTATTCACCGGCACCTTAGAAAACTGATTAATGACATAATCAATGGTCATCATTCTCTCCAAGGTACCCTCTGTTACTTTTTTAATAAAACTCTTGTCATGTCCCGGCAAATAATTATATTTATCCAAAACATTCCGAATCAGGATATGGCTTTTTTCCCTGCCTGCGGTAATCTCAAGCACCATATCCGTGACAAGCTCTCTTACATTAACGTTTTTATCCACAAATAACTCCTGTTTACTGCTAATCGTTTCGTCTTCTGCCGCCAAACAAAATGATCAATCGTAATAATTGTAAAATAGACGCAGCCGCTGCTGCCACATAGGTAAGTGCTGCTGCCGATAGTACTTTTCTTGTTTGTTTTAATTCTTCACCGCTTAAAATTCCATGCTGTTCTACCATACCAACGGCTCTTCTTGAAGCATTGAATTCCACCGGTAAGGTTACAATCTGAAATAAAACCGCAAGAGAGAATACCCAGATACCAATCTGAATCAACATACCATTACTTCCTAACAGAACACCTAATAAAATAATCGGTATTCCCAAACGCGAACCAAAGTTGGCAGCCGGAACAATGGCACTGCGGATTTTAAGCGGTAAATATTCATCATTATGCTGCAGGGCATGTCCACATTCATGGGCAGCAACCCCAATTGCCGCTACGGATGGAGACGAATACGTAGCATCCGATAACCGAAGCACCTTATTCTTAGGGTCATAGTGATCCGTCAGATTCCCTGACACATGCTCCACCGTCACATCATAAATTCCGTTTCTCTGTAAAATTTTCTGTGCCGCTTCCGCCCCTGTCATTCCGGTCATACTGCGTACACGTTTGTACTTATTAAACGTAGAATTCACCTTCGCTGACGCAATCATGGATAAAATTGCACCAATCAACACCAAAATATACGTCCAGTCAAATCCGTAATAATAACCATATGGTCCAAACATATCTTATTCCTTCTTTCTTAATTAATTCCCCTCTGAATTTTTCATTATACGCAAAACTTAATTAGGGAATACCATTCCTTTTTCAATCGGGTATCCCAACAGAAACGCACTTACTTCCATGCGCTTCTTTCCTTCCAACTGCACTTCATTGATTTGTAACAAGCCATTCCCTGTCTGGATGCTGAAGCTGTCCTTGGTTACTTCACATACTTCCCCATAAGCTTTAAATGTGATACTGTTTTTTTCTACCACATCCGCATCCCATATCTTTAGTGTTTTCCCTTTGAAATGAGTATATGCACTCGGCCAGGAATTTAAGCCGCGGATTTTACGTTCCAGCACAACTGCATCTTGTGAAAAATCAAGACGTCCGATTTCTTTCGTAAGCTTTCCGGCATGTGTGGCTTTGGATTCGTCCTGCTTTTCCGGAACAATAAGACCTTTTTCAATATCTTCTAAAGTCTTTACAATTAATTCCGCTCCGCAAACTGCCAGTCTGTCAAACAAGCTTGCACCCGTTTCCTTTTTATCCAGCTTAATCACCGCTCTGGATAAAATATCACCCGTATCCACGCCTTCATTCATCTGCTGGATGGTAACACCGGTTTCTTCCTCACCGTCAATAACCGCCCATTGGATTGGTGCCGCACCACGGTATTTCGGAAGCAGTGACGCATGAATATTCACACAGCCAAAACGTGGCATATCCAAGATTTCCTTTGATAAAATCTGACCAAATGCCGCTACTACAAAAATATCCGCTTCGTATGTCTTTAACTCTGCAACGGATTCTTCTGTCCGGATTTTTACCGGCTGAAATACCGGAAGATTATGCGCAAGAGCACATGCCTTAACCGGAGATATCTGTACCTCCTTGCCTCTTCCCTTTGGCTTATCCGGCTGTGTCACAACCGCAGTCACTTCATGTCCCGCATTAATTATTGCTTCCAATGCTCCCACTGCAAAATCAGGAGTTCCCATAAAAACTACTTTCATGCTATTCCTCTTCTTCCATTACCAAATCTTCCGCATCTACCAGGTCACCTTCAACCCGTTCTGTATACAGATGTCCGTCTAAATGCTCTAACTCATGGCAAATGGCTCTTGCCATAAGCTCTGTTCCCTCAACGGTAAATTCTTCCATCTTCTCATTGTAGGCTACAGCCTTCACATAATTTGGGCGTGTTACAATTCCATATTTACCCGGAACACTCAAACAACCTTCGTATCCGGACTGTTCGCCGCTTGTCTCGATAATTCTTGGATTAATCATTAAAATAGGGTCTTCCCCCGTAGTATCAATAACCACAATACGCTTTAAGATACCTACCTGAGGAGCTGCAAGTCCAACCCCGTTTGTCTCATACATGGTATCAAACATATCATCGATTAATTCCAAGGTTCTCTCCGTTATTTCTTTTACTTCCTTACAGGTTTTGTTTAAAATCGGATCTCCTGTTACCCTTACTTCTCTTACTGCCATTTTTTCCTCACATTCCCACTGTCGTGCTTTGTATTTTAGTATGGACTTACCGGATCAACATCAAACTGAATGGCGATATCCTTTGTTGTATGATATTCAAACTGCTCTTCCAATAAATCCTTTATCCGAATCAAATTTTCTTCCTTTTTTGATTTTATCATAAAAACTTCCCGATAAATATCATTAATCTTACGGATACCCGCAGGCGCAGGTCCCACTACCGTACAATCCCAACCGCTTTCCTTAAGCTTTCCTGCCAAAACAGATGCTGTCTTTATGACAGCTTCTTCCTCTTTCCCCGTAAGCATTACCGCTAACATATGGCATACCGGCGGATATAAAGAAAAACTCCGGTACAGTATCTCTTCCTCAAAAAAACTTTCATAGTCCTGATTGGCTGCATGTACAATACTGTAATGCTCCGGCTGGTAGGATTGAATCACAACTTCCCCTGCACTCTTTCCTCTGCCGGCTCTTCCCGCCGCCTGGGTAAGAAGTGCAAAAGTTCTCTCCCCGGCACGGTAATCATTGGCAGCCAGGGAAAGGTCTGCAGCAATAATTCCCATAAGGGTAACATTCGGGAAATCATGTCCCTTAACAATCATCTGGGTTCCCACGAGTACATCTGCCTCTCCCTCATTAAAGGCGGACAGAATCTTTTCGTAGCTGTCCTTTTTCTTTGTGGTGTCCCCATCCATACGCAGTACTTTAATTCCCGGAAAAAGCTGGTACAGCTGTTCCTCTATCTGCTCCGTTCCTGCCCGGAAACCTAACAAATACTTCGATGAGCATTCCGGGCAAACCGGTGGCTTACTCACTTCATACCCGCAATAATGGCACACTAACTTACCATTTTTATGCTCCGATAAAGAAATGTCACAATGCGGACACTTCATCACATGGCCACAGCTTCTGCAAGACACAAATCCGGCATAGCCTCTTCTGTTTAAAAACAGCATAACCTGCTCTTTTTTATCCAATCTGTCCTGAATCAGCTCCTGCAATTTTCTTGAAAAAATAGAGCGGTTGCCTTCCCGCAATTCTTGACGCAAATCCACCGTATGGACCATCGGAAGTTCCCTTCCCTCCACACGTTCTTTCATGGTGTATAATTTATACGTTCCTTCTTTTGCCTTAAAATAAGCATCCATAGAAGGGGTTGCAGAACCTAGCACCACACTTGCGCCGCATAAACGTGCAAGTTCGATTGCCGTCTCCCTTGCATGATACTTTGGCATCCCTTCACTTTTATAACTGTTTTCGTGCTCTTCGTCAATAATGATAAGACCTAGGTTTTGGAATGGGGTAAACAATGCAGACCTTGGTCCAATCATAACATCCAGTTCTCCCTGTTTTGCCCGTTCGAACTGGTCATATTTTTCCCCATAGGAAAGAGTGGAATTTACAATCGAAACCCTGTTTCCAAAATGATGATAAAACCGAAGCACTGTCTGGTACGTAAGTGCGATTTCGGGAATCAGAAAAATTGCCTGCTTTCCACTTGCTACCACTTCCTTAATCATGCGGATATATACTTCTGTCTTACCGCTTCCTGTCACGCCGTGTAACAGATATGTCCCACGGATACCTTCTTTGTATTCCCTGCAAAAATCATCCACAATCTGCTTTTGCACAGGAAGCAATTCCTTGTCCGCTTCCTTACTTTTTTCTATGATAATGGGATTGCGGAAATAGTCCTGGGCTTCTACCGTAAGTATCCCCATCTCCTGAAGCTTATTCAATGTCTGCATGGAAACATTTAATTTCCCACGCACCAATTGATAATCCAGTATCTCTTCCTTTATTAATTCTTCCAAAATGCGTACTCTGGCTTTCTGCTTTTTGCGGATACACTCCGCAAGAACCTCTTTTGCCGTTTCCTTATTACAAGCAAGCGAAATGGTCTTTTTCTCAATGGGCTTTACTGTCTTTTTCATGGGCAAAACTACCTTGAGCGCCTGAATCATGGTGGAGCCGTAATGCTCCTTAATCCAGGACGCCAGCTGCATCATCCGCCCTTCCACATCATCTTGTTTAATAACTATCTCTTCAATTTCTTTTATTTTTTCTTCGTCAAAATCTACCGTATCCTGTAAGGAGACCACATACCCCTTTACTAATTTATTGCCTCTTCCAAAGGGTACCAGCACACCGGTTCCGACGGCAATGTCTGCTTGCATGCTTTCCTTTATTCTGTACGAAAAAGGGCGGTCCACACTTTCATGGGAGATATCTACGATAATTCCTGCAAATTTTGGCATCCTATCCCCTATTGTGCTATATAGTAATATTTTCTTCTTTCAAAATTTCCTGAATCAGGACTCTCTCATCCATTGGGTATTTTACCCCTTTGATTTCCTGATAGTCTTCATGACCTTTTCCGGCAAGAACAATAATGTCACCCGGCTGTCCGTTTACAATGGCATAACGGATGGCTTCCTTTCGGTCTTCAATCTTGATATACTCTCCGTCCGTCCTTTTCATACCGGTTTCAATATCATTCATAATCTCAGCCGGCTCTTCAAAACGCGGATTATCCGATGTAATAATCGTCAAGTCTGCCAGCTTACCACTCACTTCACCCATTTCATAACGGCGGAGCTTAGAACGGTTACCACCGCATCCGAATACGGACACCAAACGGTTTGGCTCATATTCCTTTAAGGTACCAAGAAGACTTTCCAGTGCCATGGCATTGTGGGCATAATCAATCATAAGCGTAAACTCATTGCTTACCTTCACAAGTTCAATTCTACCCTTTACACTTGCCTGCATAAGTGCCTTACCCACTGCCTCTTTTCCTGCCCCAAACTGGTCGCAGATAGCAATGGCTGTTAGTGCATTATAAACACTGAATCTGCCCGGTGTCGGAATCTCCACCTGCATATTGGTTTTTCCTTTTACCGTAAAAGAAACACCGATATGTCCGTTTTCCCTGACAAGTTCCATATCCTCAGCCTTGTAATCGGCTTCGTTTGTAAGACCATAGGTAAGAATTTCACAAGTATGGTCCTTAATCACCTCTTTGTAATGCTTATCATCACAATTTACAATACCTGTTTTACACTGTTTAAATAAAAGTCCCTTGCACTCCATATAGTGTTCAAAACTGTCATGCTCATTCGGTCCGATATGGTCAGGCTCCAAATTGGTAAAAATACCGTAGTCAAAAACAAAGCCCTGTGTTCTATGGAGCATAAGTCCTTGAGAGGACACTTCCATAACCACACTGTCAAGACCGGCTTCTACCATCTTAGCAAAAGTCTCTTGCAAAATATAGGATTCCGGCGTGGTGTTATTGGCAGGAATCTTCTCGTCTCCAATAATGGTTTCGATGGTTCCGATAAGCCCCACTTTTCTGCCTGTCTGCTCTAAGATTGATTTTACCAGATAAGTAGTCGTTGTCTTACCCTTTGTACCCGTAATACCGATTACCTGTAATTTGTCCGC
>JAZSEL010000094.1:0-2461 GCA_045531685.1 Lachnospiraceae bacterium
CCAAAAAAGGCTCCATCTCCGATGTGGGTAACACTATTTGGGATGGAAACCTCCTTCAATGAGTTGCATTCAGCAAAGGCTATGTCTCCAATATAAACAACGCTATGAGGAATTGAGATTTCTTTCAACTCGCTGTTACAGAAAACATTGTCACCGATATGAGTGATACTGTCTGGCAAGGAGATGGTACCTGATGCGGAAGGATAGGCAACAAGATAGGAACCATTCTTTGAAAGGAGCATTTTCCCTGTAGAATCAGTCGAAAAATGCTCATTCCGTTCATCTACTATAAATTTTTTTAAGGAACTGCAGTTGGCGAAAACCCTCGTGTTAATGGCATCTAGCAGGGAACTTTCCTTCGGCATTCGACAATCAGAGAAAGGTTCTTTTTCGACATAGGTAACATTGTCGGGAAGAGAAATACTTTTTTAGAGAGCTATATCGAGAAGAGTTAAAATAGCCAATCTGGGTGAGACCAGCTGGTAAACGAATTTCCTCCAGTAAATGACAATTATAAAAAGTTGCTTTTCCGATAGAGGTAATATTGTCGGGGATCAAAATACTTTTTAGAGAGCTACATCCCCAAAAGGTAAAATCTTCAATCTGGGTGAGACCGGCTGGTAAATGAATTTCCTCCAGTAAATTACAATAAGAAAAAGCCCCTTTTCCGATAGAGGTAACACTGTCGGGAAGAGAAATATTTTTTAAAGAGTGGCAGTAACTAAAGGCAAATTCACCAATATAGGTAACACTAGCGGGTAGGTGCAATTCTTTCAGGTACTTACAACCTTGAAAAGCGGCAGTATCAATATGTGTCACACTATTTGGTAGTGATATTGCTGCCAATGTGCTACAACAATTTTTCCAAAGGGACTCCATCTTGAGAATATGGGTTATATCAGTGGCTTGTGAGAGATCCAGCTCTATTTTAGTTTTTTTACGAAAATTTCTTTTACGAAATTTCCTTGATGATACCAATTTTATCAAATCATCATGGGAATAAACGGTATAATGAAGTACATGGGATGTATAAGATGTGGTGACAATCCTGCTTCTTTTTATGTGTGTTCTCCTGTAATTATCCAGTGTTGATACAACTGGTAAAAGTGATTTGTGATAGAATGAAAAACTAAGGGAAAGGATTCAGGTTTTGGAAACTATTGAATCCTACCATTCCCCGTTTACCTCGGCAGTTCAATCTTACATTGTGTATTATTCTAATCTTTTACATAGTGTAAGATTGGATGTAGTTTTTTAAGCAGAATACCGCTGGTGATACAAGGATTCCTTCAGTGGTAATTCTTTTAGTAGTTGTGAAACATCATGTTCCAGAACAGAGCCAATTTCAATATAAGACTTGTTGTCTGTCCCTTCCCTCAGAAGTTTTCCTTCTGGATTTATCATGATGTAGGTATCTTTCATGTCATTCTCAAAAACCTGGTTCATCCAGTTCATCTTATTCCGGGTGACAAACTGCTTGTATTCTGCATCCGTGATGAGGGTTCGTTGGTTGCGGCCAAATTCTTGGCATCTCAGGCATTTCCATCTGTCGATTTGAATCATATTGATGTTGGCCTTGAAATCTTCCCGTTTATTCTCGCTGCAAATCACCGTGTTTATCTTGATTCTGCAGTTCCTGTGATTTTGTGTATTGTAGTTTCTCACGAAATCACATAGCTGCTTAAGTCTTTCATTCTCCAGAAATTCACCGGAACTGGTACATGCACCAATGCTCCTTTTTGTTTTATTGTCAAAAGAATGGACAGAGATACCTATCATGGAAAGATAGGGGAGGATCTTGTCTAGCAGCGGAATGTCCAACAAAAAGCCGTTGGTGATGATGGAAACCGTAAGTCCAAGCTCAAAGGCATATTTAATTAAGGAAACAATGTTCTTGTCCAGCAACGGTTCCCCTCCTGCAAAATTGATTTCGTCAAACTGATGTGACTGGGCAATTTTTTTTATGACTGCCTTCTGCTCCTCAAATCCCAATGTTTTGTTGGCGTATTTTGCAAAGCAAAATTTGCAATGAAAGTTACACTCTTCTGTAACATGGTAGTTTATCTTCAACTTTTCCATACAATTCCTCCTCCTTTGTTTCCAAGTCATTTCCTACAACTCCACCTGTGGATGGTGAGCCTATCTTCTTTTAGCCAGCAAGTCCAGCCTCACGCCGGATTATCCTGCCAATGTCGCAGGCCGTCTTAATGCCCGACCGCTTGTCTCCTGGCGTCTTATCCACCTCAAATTGCAAGGTTTTGCCGTTTAAGATGTAGATGAAGATGTAGTGTTTCCTCTGTCGGAGCAACGAAAATCCCAACTCCCTCAATTTTCTGCTCATAGCTCCATTGATTCGTCGATACCCTGCGAATATATCTTTCAGTTTCTGAAAGAACACCTTGAATTCTTCTCTTGTCATTCAATACCTCCTAATTGTCTATAGTGCTGTTTTTCCTGTCAG
>JAZSEL010000116.1:0-11865 GCA_045531685.1 Lachnospiraceae bacterium
GATGCACCTGCAGCTACGAAAATAATATCAACGCCTTCACCGATAAGAGCTTCACCAACAACCTTACCTGTTGCTTCATCATTGAAGTTACCAACATAGTTACCGCCAACGTTAGCACCTGTAACGTCTGTTCCGGCATAAGAAGCAAGCTCTACGATTTCTGCTGCTGTGCCGAGGTTCTTATTTGCATAATTAACGCCTGATTCAAATCCCCACTGATAGTTAACGTTAGATGGGTATGCGATACCGTTAACAACTGCAACCTTACCTGACTGTGTCTCCATAGCTGCTGCAATACCTGCACAGAAACCACTTTCCTGTTCCTTGAAGGTCATAGCGTAGATATTATCTACTTCTACTTCTGCGCCACTTGCATCAGATGGGTTAGAGTCAACAAGGATAAAGCTTACTTCAGGATTTTCCTGAGCGATTGTTGCAATACCTGCGAACTGGAAACCACAGCAAACGATAGCATCGTAATCTGCTACGATATCTGCTACAGCCTGAACTGCTGCCGCAACGTCACCTGTTTCTTCCTTTACAGGAGTAACTGTTGCATCCGGATTCGCTTCGATGAATGCAAGAATACCTTCGTAGTTGTTCTGGTTAAAGCTTCCGTCATCAACACCTGATGGGCTTGATACGATAGCAATCTTCATTCCGTCACCTTCAGCGGCTCCGCCACATCCAACTAACATGGAAACAGCCATAACCATTACCATTAATACGCTTAAAAGCTTTTTCATAAAATAAATCCTCCTTATGTAGTTCACAATAAAAGAATACTTTCATTCTTTTTACTGTGATGAATAAAAGACGGCAACTAACCGTTTCCGTCTTTTGTTAAAATATACATGCTAATCTTACTTGAATGACATTTTCTTGTCAATATCGTATTTCCTAATTTTTCCCTATGAATCTATGGGATTTTCCTGCACATTTTCCTTCCTGATATGTGCTCCCGCTTTCTTCTCTTCCGACCAGGCTTCCGGAATCAGTCCGTTCACAAAACTATGTGTATCCTTATATTTTACATATCCATACCCAAATATGGAAAATACAAATGCCCCAATAAAATTCACAATCAAATCATACATGGTATCAAACAAACCAATATCTAAATATCCTTGCAGTCCCAAGGACTGTCCGTTTACCACAACATCCGTAATATTTTCAATGGCAACCGGCGTATTGGTCCGCGTCACATCCAAGGCTACGGAACGGATAGAAGAAATAATGGTGTCTTTTTGCATGTCCAGATGATACAGGGTATCCATGGCAAATTCAAAAAACTCCCATAACACCCCAATGGTCATGGAAAAGCAAAAGGATACAATTGCCATAAACAGTGGAGATAGCTCGAACTTGAGTTTTTTGTTATCATTCATGATTTCCACTAAGGAAAACCCGATTCCCGCACAGAGAAAACCGTTTAGCGTATGCAGTATGGTATCCCAATAAGGGAATTTGATATAGAATGCGGAGATTTCTCCCAATATTTCTGCCGCAAATATGAACAGTAAAATTATGATTTCCAAGAGGGACGGAAACTCCACTTTAAAGGTTGCCTGCACCACACTTGGCATAATCATCAGCAATAAGGTTAAAATGCAGAGGAAAAAGTTCTGATAGTTCCCGTTAAAGAACTGCAACAACATCATGCAAATTACCAATATTCTCAGAATCGAATACACTATGAATGTTTTTTTGTTTTCTCGTAATTCATGCTTGACCGACTGCCAGAACACATGCTGCTTTTTTTCTTTTTTCAATGTTACCCCTCCGGAATGCTTTCTCTTATGTATCACAACTAAAGGATATAGTAGCACCCGCGTAGGGCAAAGCAAGAGATTTTATAATTATTTAATGCTTTTATGAAAAACATCATAATTTGAATGGTCTTATTATGCGTCCATGCACCCAATTTATTCCCCTCTTTTGCTACTAATCACAGAAAGTCTCTTCTCTTCATCAATTAGAAATCAATACTATCCACCACACATAATGTGCCCCATCCTGTCTTGGGATTGGGGTATGCACTGTCGCCCCCAAGCGGTTTTGCCCCCTTCCGCAAATAAGCCTTTATTTTTTCCCCATATAAAAAGATATCATTTCCACGGATAATTCCCCATTCCATAAGCAACGCCACACTTCCTGTTACAATCGGTGTTGCAAAGCTCGTTCCCGTAAAGGAAGCGTAGCCTCCCCCTGCTGCCGGCGCTGTAATTCCGACTCCCGGGGCTACTATGTCCGGTTTTATGTCTGAAGCAAAAAAGGTGCGTTCTTGCTCACCAATGTCTCTGTCACGCCCGGAAAAATCCGCATAGCTGTTTGTCGTAATGTCATAGGCTCCCACGGTAAGTGCCCGGGAAGCAAATGCGGGGATGGTCATGGTGAGCTGTGGGGTTGGTGTAACAAAGCGCGTATTTGCATTTCTGGTTCTGCTATTTGGCAAATACATATGATAGTCGTGTCTGCTACTGCCTATGGGGGTTAGTAGGAATGTCCAGATGCCGCTGTCCACATACTCATTTTGAGGAATGAAATCAAAGAAGATTTCTTCATTAACGGTAAATGGTTTGGGCGGGCTGACATAGATGAGCACTGTTGTATTTTCCACATTCCAGGTCTGTTTTCCCCGTTCCCTGGTAGTTACCCGGAATCTGCTTCCCCCCGGTGCCTCCAGTTCCAACTCACAATCGTCCACATAATTTTTCCATATTTGCACATTGGTTCCCCGCTCTCTTTCTGCCACGGAAAGCTCTATCCGCTCTGTCCCCTGCAACACGAATGATGTGTGTCCGTTGCTGACTGCTTCATTCCCGCTTCCGATGCAGATTACTTTGCGCCCGTTGTCACATGCGCTGTCAATAAACCGCTCCAAGAGAGAAGTTCCATCATGGGCACCATAGGTATCACCGATACTGAGATTGATTACCAGCGGGCGTCCCAATTCTTCTGCCTTATTCATCACGTAGGTAATTCCGCGCATGACATCTGTGGTTAATGGGAAATTAGCATCACTTCTTTCTGTATTACCTGCAAGTTTTACAACAATCAAGTCACTCTCAGGAGCAATACCCCGGTACAACGGCGAGACCGAACTACCTGCCGCAATTCCCGCAACTGCGGTACCGTGACCGGTTACATCCCGGGAGGGTACGATTTCATAGGAAGCCTCTCTGCCCGCTTCTATCGCTCTGTCGATATCTTCCTTGGTAAATTCCACACCCTTACTAAATCCCTCCGGTCTGTTCCCGTTTCCCTCCAAGGTCTGATCCCACAAATACAGAATCCGACTTCCGGCTTCATTTTGAAAATCCCTAAGCAGATAATCGATGCCGGAATCAATCACTCCCACAAGTACTCCCTCCCCCGTTAATCCGGGAGTGCCCACAGTCAGGGGAATAATGCAACTTGCCTGCTTTGCCCGATAGGTATTGAATTGCATGCTTTTTGGCATTTCCACAAATTCAATTTCTTCGTAGCGGACTACCTGCTCCAATTGTGGTCCGGTAACTGTCATAATGGCATAACCATTTATCAGGATGTCTACCGCTTCCACCACCATGGCGATTTCATCAAGATTCCCGTGATACTTAACAATGACCTCCCAGGTGCCTGCAGCTTCATCCACGCCCCTGCCCAACACTTGGGATTTATTCCTTGTCTCGGCATCTGTTTCCAAGGAAAGATTCAAGATTGTATCTATTTTTTCATTGTTCATCTCATTCCTCCGCCGCAAAGGGTACATTTCCTATGTCCCATGCTCTCTGTTTTACCAATGTATGCTTTCCCTTTCCATAAAATGAGCTTTCCCGCCAATCCCCATATCGCTTATAATCCACCTTAAAATGTGCAAAAAATATCCACTTTCAAAAAACCAAAATCAGATTATTGAATTACAAAATTTGCTATTGTATAGTGAATACGAGCGGTTGATTTTTGCTCAAAAATGAGGAACAGGGGTATTTATATATGATTTACGAAGCAATTAAAAAACTGGTTACATACGGTGTTGAGACAGGGCTTGTTCCTGTAGAAGAAAAAATTTACACAACCAACTTGATTTTAGACGTTCTTAATCTGAGTGATTACGAAGAGCCGGCAGAGGAATATTCCAATGTTGAATTGGAACCGGTTTTAGCAGAGATTCTGGATTATGCAGTTGCCCATGAATTGATTGAGGACAGCATTACCGACAAGGATCTATTTGATACACGCATTATGAATTGTCTGATGCCAAGACCTTCCCAGGTCATCCATACCTTTCACGAAAAATATGCCGTTTCCCCAAAGGAAGCAACGGATTACTATTATAAATTAAGTCAGGATTCCGATTATATCCGCAGATACCGCGTATGCAAGGATATGCGTTGGATAACTTCAACCGAGTACGGTGATATCGATATTACGATTAACCTCTCCAAGCCGGAAAAAGATCCGAAAGCCATTGCGGCTGCCAAGCTTGCTAAGCAGAGTGGTTATCCGAAATGCCTTCTCTGTGTGGAAAACGAAGGCTATGCCGGCCGTACCAATCATCCTGCCAGACAGAATCACAGAATTATTCCGATTACGGTTAATGATTCCCAATGGGGATTCCAGTATTCCCCATATGTATATTACAACGAGCACTGCATTGTGTTTAACGGGCAGCATACCCCGATGAAGATTGAGAAGAATACCTTTGTCAAATTATTTGATTTTGTCAAGCTGTTCCCTCACTACTTTTTGGGTTCCAATGCTGATTTACCGATTGTGGGCGGTTCCATTCTGACCCACGACCATTTCCAGGGCGGTAATTACGAATTTGCCATGGCAAAAGCACCTATTTTAGAGTCCTTTACCGTATCCGGTTATGAAGATATTGAAGCCGGTATTGTAAAATGGCCAATGTCCGTTATCCGCTTACGCGCAGAGGATACGGACCGCATCATAGAATTAGCGGACCGTATTTTAACAAAATGGCGTGCCTATACGGATGAAGCCGCTTATGTATTCGCAGAAACAGACGGTGAGCCTCATAATACCATTACACCGATTGCCCGTTTTAAGAACGGAAAATACGAATTAGACCTGGTTCTTCGTAATAACATTACCACCGATGAATGCCCAATGGGACTTTATCATCCGCACGAAGAGCTTCACCATATTAAAAAGGAAAACATCGGTCTGATTGAGGTAATGGGCCTTGCGGTTCTTCCTGCAAGATTAAAAGGGGAAATGGAAGAACTCAAAGAATACATTCTTGCCGGCAAAGAATTATCTGCTAACGAAGCTCTGGCAAAACACGCGGACTGGGCTAGCACATTTATGAAAAAGTATGATACAATAAATGCTGACAATATCGATCAGATTGTAAAAGATGAAATCGGTATTGTATTCACCAAAGTATTGGAATGCGCAGGAGTATTTAAGCAGACCAAGGAAGGACTCGCAGCATTCCACCGCTTTATTGATACAATTTAAGTTTTTTAGGGGAATGGGGAAATATGGTTCATAATGACATGCGGGATATTACGGAGCTTGAAAAGGAAGCCGTCCCGGTAGGGAATAATCTTCAAGAAATGAAAATTCACGGAAATGTAGAATTTCCGATTATGGTTTATCCGGTTACTCTTTCACAGCAGTATCTTAAGATTATAAGATGGCATTGGCATCCTGAAGTGGAATTGATTTATATGCTAAGCGGAAAAGTAGAAGCTCATGTTGATGAAGAAATATATACCTTAGAAGCCGGACAGGGAATTTTAGTCAATCATAATGTTTTACATTCTTTCCGACGTACCGAAGAACATGATGCGGTATTTTATTCCATCGTGTTTCATCCGGCCATGATTTTCGGCTACGGAAATGCGGCTTTATCAGCCAAGTATTTGAACCCGATTATCAATAATCCTTATATTAAGTGCATCCTTTTACGGGAGGAGGACCCATATACGGCACCAATTATGGAGCAGATGCATATTATCCGTGACAGTTATGAAGAAGGCAAATTCGGTTATGAACTGATTTGCAAATCTTCCCTGTGTACGCTGTGGCATTTGTTGCTGAATGTGCCTCACAAGGAGGTCAGCTCCGTTGTCAAATCCAAGCGGATTATCAATGATGAGCAGCGGATTAAAGAGGCGATTCTTTACATTGAGGAGCATTTTGCTGAGCCTATTACTTTGGATGATATTGCAGATTCCATTCACATCAGTAAGAGTGAATGTTGCCGCTGTTTCCAACGGGTACTACGGGTTACCCCATTTGAATATTTATTGAAGTACCGTATCTTTTATGCGACTAAGCTGATACAGCATCAGGACCCGGCGGCTAACAGTATTTCCAATCTGGCAATTACCGTTGGTTTTGGCAATATCAGTTATTTCAATAAGGTATTCAAGCGTTTCTTACACATGACTCCAACAGAGTATAAAAAACAAGAAGGACTGTCCTAACTTTGGTATTATAAAAGCCCGGGGACACAGTACAGTAAATTCGTGGCTAACGTAGCCTAATGCTCACGAATTCACTATACTGTATCCCCGGGCTTATTTACATATCCTCAGGTATCAGGACATTTCTTCTCCGTCTAATGCGGCAGTGATAAGTTTATCACCATCGTACACTAACTTAAGTGAGAAGAACTCTTCCCTTGTTTCTAATAAGTCCAGGAAAATGTAATCTCCTTCCCAGAAATTGAGTTCTTTAAATTTTGTCTTTGGAACCCATTCTAACTCGCCTTCGTCACAGGTAATGAGTTCTCCGGTGAAAGAATCGGATGTGTAGAGACACATATACTCGGTAATGCCGCTTGTCGTCACAAAAGTCACCAATCCTCTGAACCGGTAAGTAAGAAGTGTCAGACCGGTTTCCTCTTTGACTTCACGCAATAAACACTCTTCCGGGCTTTCCCCCTCTTCAAAATGTCCCCCGATTCCAATCCATTTATCCTGATTAATATCGTTTTTCTTTTTTACCCGATGCAGCATCAAATAGCAATCGTCTTTTTCTATATAACATAGTGTTGTTAACGGACTTTTCATGTTTTCCCTCAATTAATGATACCCTGTATTACCGGTACCACTCCAACTATTCGCTATCCTTTTTTACTTCTATTGTATCAATGTCATCTCTTGTAATATTTTTTGCCCATTTATGACTGTAAAAACGCTTAAATACCCATGGCCATTTTACAAATTCATCCGTGCAGAGTAAAAAATACACGGCTTCCACCGGAAGCTTCAGTACAAATGCAGAAAAGAATCCAAGCGGTACTGCATACACCCACATATCAATGGTATCACAGATAAATCCAAAACGGCTGTCTCCACCTGCACGGAAAACTCCGGCAATCAATGTAGTATTAACGGATGTACCCATTACATAGTATACATTAACGAACAGCATAAAACGCAGATATTTCATTGCCTGTTCGGTTAACATTGCGTAGTTCATAACTACCGGTATGAGGGCAAAAACAATCAATCCCCCCAATGCACCGGTCAGTATGGAAAGGCGGAACATGGTGTGACCCGCTTTTCTTCCTTCTTCAATCTTATCTTCTCCCAGAATCTGTCCAACCACAATACCTGCCGCACTGGCAACTGCATAACAGGATACGCATCCTAAATTACGTACCACATTTACAATGGAATTGGCAGCAACTGCGTCGGAACCAAGATGTCCTAAAATTACGGAGTACATGGTAAATGCCAGATTCCATACCATATCGTTGCCAATTGCCGGAAGCGCCATGGTCATAAAATCCTTTAACAGCTGCGGATGTCTCTCGAACATTGGACGGAACACCAATTTTACATTGGAAGAACGGAATGACACCGTCATACATAAGAAAAGGGATAAGCCTCTGGAAACCGTTGTTGCAAGCGCAACACCTACGATTCCCATCTTAGGCGCACCAAATAATCCGAAAATGAATATGGCATTTAATACTACATTGCTAATCAAAGCAACGGCTTCGATTGCCGTACATACGCTTACCCTTCCCACACTTCGAAGGACTGCCAGATATACTTCGGTTATTGCCCAGAAAATAAAACAAGGGGCGACTACTCTCAAATACCGGGCGCCCAAAACAATTAGTTCTTCCTCTGTGGTAAATACCCGCATTAATAATTCCGGTATGGTAACTGCCGCCAAAGCCAATACCGCGGCAAAAATTACCGAAAACCGCATAGCGATTCCCTCTACCTTATGTATGGTATTTACATCACCCTTTCCCCAGTATTGGGCGCTCAGCATGGTAACACCACTTCCGATTCCGTAGAATGCCATAAAGGCAATGGAACTGTACTGGGTGGCAAGAGAGCTGGCTGCCAAGGCATCCTGCCCCACATAATTAAGCATGAGCACGTCCGCTGAATTCACGGCTGCACTCAATAAATTCTGTATGATAATTGGCAGGGTAATAATAAAAATCTTCCTATATAATTCTTTATTCTGTAACCATTTTTCTTTCATGTAATTCTCCTTAGTCCTTCATTCTGCCATTTACCGTTCCCGGTTCTTCCCACGGTTCATAAACAAAATGACACAAACTGATAAAAGGGCGGCTTAAAAGCCGCCCCATACCAACATTAAAACTCGTAGTCAATACAAGCTCTGGATTCACGTACCTCGCCAATCATCTTGGCACATTCCACATGCAGCGGATGTTTCTGATAGGCATCCAGGCCTTCTACGTCTTCAAAATCGCAAATCAGAACCAATTCATAATTGTCCTGTGGGGCTTCTTTTGAATTCACCTTTACTTCTATTTTCTTTAAGGAAGGAATTTTACCGTCCAATTCCTGTAAGCGGGCTGCTGCTTCCACTGCATTTTCATATCCGCTTTTACCGTTTGCCGATTCCTTCATTTTAAACATGCAAATATGCTTTATCATCACTTTTACCGTATGACTTCTGCCATACTCTCCTTTCCTCAATTACATGATTAGTAGTTCTTATCCCTAAAATCTGTCTTCCCCAAACGGCATTACAGATTCAATCCCTTTCCTTCTTCACAGCCGAGCATAATGTTCAGACACTGGATAGCGGCACCGGAAGCACCTTTACCAAGGTTGTCAAACTGGGAAGAAAGTACGATTCTGTCTTCGTTCCCCGTTACAAAAATGCGGAGTCCGTCCCAACCGGAGCATGCGTTACCGGCCAACATATTACCAACACCGGCTTCTGCATCCAGAGGCATTACCTTAATAAATGCTTCCCCTGCATAAAACTCAGAAAACATCTTATGTACACTTTCCACGGTCTGCTTGCCATTTAACATATCCGTGTATAATGGCACAGACATCACCATTCCGCTGTAATAATCACAAATAATCGGGGAAAATAACGGAGTTCTTGCAAGTCCCGTAATCTTCTGCATTTCTTTCAAATGCTTGTGTCCCTGTGTAAGTGCATACTCTCTCGGAGCATCAAAATCTACCGGTCTGTCCGTATCTTCGTAAGCCGCAATTACCTTCTTACCGGCTCCGCTGTAACCGGAAAGACCAAATGCACTAACCGGATAATCGGCAGGCATAATTCCCTTATCAATCATCGGATATACCAGAGAAATGAATCCTGTGGCATAACAGCCCGGAACAGCTACTCTCTTGCCGTTCTTAATCTTATCCCTATGAGCTTCCGATAATTCTGCAAAACCGTATGCCCAGTCATCCAAAGTACGATGTGCCGTAGACGTATCAATAATCCGTACATTCTCATTTTCAACTAAGCTTACCGACTCTCTTGCCGCATCATCCGGCAGACAAAGGAATGTAATGTCTGATTCGTTAATCAGTCGCTTTCTCTCATTTACATCCTTTCTGAGTTCAGAAGAAATCTTTAATAATTCCACATCGTCTCTTCCCTCAAAACGTTCATATATACGAAGTCCGGTGGTTCCTTCACTACCATCAATAAAAATCTTTGTTTTCATAATACTCTCCATATTCTCCATTTATCTTTTAAAGCCGCTCGGCTCTGTCCCTAACGTCTTTTGCAAACACCATCTATGGCAATCATACAAAATAGTCAGTGTTCAATAAACACTGACTATTCATACTCGATTCATTCTATCACAAACATTTTATAAGTACAATGACTCTATTTTCGCCATCATTAACATTTTATCACTATTCGGCTCTCTTTTCTGTAAGCTGTGCCATGTATTCATCCTTTAATCTGGTATCGTCCATGCACATATAATAATCCAACAACAGCCCAACCACTTCTCTGTAGCTGGCACTTCCCTGCTCTACCCCATTAAGCACTAATGTGGTGTTGGTAAAAGTATCGCTGGCTTTTTTTAATGTCTCTGTACTGATAACCGCTTTCTTTTCCACCTTTGTCCATGCATCCTCTGTTAAAAAGACCCTGTCTTTTTTTACCTGGGAAGAAATCTTCACATGGGAATCATATATTGTCTTATTGTGGTCAATGGATTTGATAAAGTCATTATCAATATAAGTCAGCACAGATAAATACCCACTGTATTGAAACAGAATATCATCCGAATGCAGACACGCCAAAAAGCCAATGAGATTGGCTTCGTCCTCATAGATAAATCCCTTGGTGTGGGCAAGCTCATGACACATGGTAGCCGGCTTACTCATAATGTACATTACATCATTATAATTGGCTTCCAATGAAAATGGGAAATAGTACCCTTTCATATACTGCTGGCTCAAAAATTCCGATGCGGCAATCTTTTTCGGAGTGGTATAGAAACCTGCAAGCTGAGGATACTTTTCGCCCAGATTCTGCATGGCGCGGATGGCTTCCTCTTCCATATTGCCATCATAAATAATCAATCCGTTTTCATCGCGCTCCATCATCTTGGCATACTGATTTACCCTTGTTACTACAAAATCACGAAGCTGTCCCAATTCTTCTATGGTGTATTCTTCTTTTACAAGCATATCCTGCCAGTACTTTTCCTCAAATGTAGAGCAATGATAAAGAATATAGCAGTTCAAAGTCATAATCCAGGTAATTGCTACTAAGAGACAGGCAAAGAAGGTATTATAATTACGAAACGCTCTTTGAAAGCGGAGCCATTTATATTCTGCCCGGACCGTCCATCTTTGCTTTTTCTTTTCTTCCTTTTTTTGGAATAAAAAAATGACCGCACAAACTCCAAGTATTACAAATATACATAGTAATACTACTGCTGTAACGATCATTATCTCACCAACAGAAAACGGAAATCTGCTCGTCCACTTTCCATACGTATTTAACCAGATTGGAAAAATCCGGGAAACGTAAAAATCACAAAATGCGGTACTCTTCCATGCTAAAACATTGATTAACACCGCCAAACTAAAGGCTGATAAAAGGAAATATCTTAGGCTTTTCTTCATGTGTATTCCTCACAAAAACCATAGTCTCTATTTCTATTTTATCAGTAAAATATGACAATATCCGTCTATTCTGTAAACAGTTTGTGAATTTTCAAAATTTCCTAATTTGTCATTTTTCCATATCTTCCTTGCGTATAATTTGTAGAAAAACCTCTTCTTACCACCTATACAAAAATAAATAATAATATAAGTGGTAAATTATGATACTCAGTTACTTTTTTTACCACCCGAGTACATATCAAAATATCTTAGTGGGTAATTTGTAATTAAAAAGACTTATTTTTACCTACTGTAGATATTCTTTGTATTGGTTAAATGGTAATTGCCTGTATTTCAAGAAAATAATCAATTTATTGCATCTTTGAAATCACAATTGTAAGCTGTTCCCCATGCTCTATCCTGCCCACCAGCTTGGCTGTTTCTAACCACTTTAACTCTTTACTATCCGTAACGATTTTCGGTTCTGTAACAATCTGGTCTGCACCAAGTTTTGCATTATTCTCTATAAACA
>JAZSEL010000102.1:0-6311 GCA_045531685.1 Lachnospiraceae bacterium
CTATTTCAGCGTAATACTGTTATTCAAAACGGACGTACTATATAAAAAGAGAATATCCTGACCGTCAAATTCTACATAATTTCCAATATATTCACTTGGCAGATAGCGGATATCTATCAAAGTTATCTTCTGATAGCTTTCTGCCAGTAACGGAAGCAGACTGCGGCTGAAGGAATCTCCGAAAACTATCAGCTCCTTAGCAGATAAGCTTTCTGTATTTTCAATTTTCACAAGAGAAATGTTTCCTCCTAAGAACATTTCATATGGATCTTTTCCATCTGTTTTACTCAAATCATAAAGTGAAATCTGCTTATTATTTTCATAATCAAATACTGTACATTTATCTAAAGCAGCACTATTGCAATACATGATCTCATCCGGTGCAACAGGCAGCCCCGCCTGCCCATAATATACACCATAAAATGGTTTTTCTACATTCCAAAGTTCAAAATCCCCGTCAAACGGCACTCCCATTCTCTTAGCTAATACTGCTGCCGTGTCTATTATCCCTTCCTGCTTCCAATGGGTATCTGTCTTGTAATAATCCGTCAATGTCAGCGTCTCTTCAATAGCAATCGGTTCCAAAAACGGCGTCTTTTCGTATACCTTTGAAAAGAACACATCATAATCCATAGCTAATATTGTACTATCTACGGATAAAGGCAGCGCATCATTCTTCCTGCTCTGTTCTTCTACAGAAGAATCCTCTTTTTGCGAAGACCTCTCCCCTGCCAGAAAATAATTTTTATCGGGTACAACCGCTATATATGCCTTTGTATCCGTGTTCTGTAAATACTCCGTATATATTTTTTCAAAAACAGAAGCCGCCCGTTTTATGGAGGACTCATCCATTGGATATTCCATTTTGCTAAGATAGCCATCTTTTACATAAATGCCATTCGTATCCTGCTTACACATAACTCCCAAGGAAAAACAAGACTTAAGCGCTCGGAACGCATCACGTAATGGAAACTGGTCAACCACATATTCTTCCGTTTTATCTGCAAATTCACCTGTTTTCAAGGCTTCCCAGGTAAGCTTTGGCATCTGTGCAAGCTTACGTCTTTCACTAAGGGAATACTCCTCCCCCGGCTTAAAAAAGCAAAACAGAGCCAGCAGAACATACAATACTCCGATAATGCATACTAAAGCTTTTGCGTAACCTTCACTTCTTTTTACATTATCATTAAATTTCGTTTCTTTTTTCATCATATCCACTCCTCCTTAAAATCTAAAATAAAGGAACGGATTAAAGGTTCCATCCACAAGATACGCCGTAGACAACAGCAAAAGGACAATAAGAACCACCGGCTTACATATACAATAAATTCTCTGCTTCTCTATTTTTAATCTGTCTATTCCATACTTAATAAGCGGTACAGTCCCAACGATTCCCACAAGCAGCGTCACTGCATAGCTTCTAAGATAATAAGCTGTTTCCGCACTAAAAAACGGAATACCTCCCCATCCCGCCATACAGGATATATCTAAAACAGCTTGTCCCATATCAGCTGCATTAAAAATCACAAAGCTCACTATTACAAGCAGCAACACATAAATATGCTTTAGGACTCTGCTCTTTTGTAAAAGCGGCATCAACCAGTTTTTTTCTACAATCAGTAATACTCCGAAATACAATCCCCAGATTACAAAATTCCATGATGCACCATGCCAAAGTCCGGTAAACATCCATACCAGAAATATATTTCGATACCATTTCATTTTGGAAACACGATTTCCACCCAGCGGGATATAAACATAATCACGGAACCAGCTTCCAAGTGACATATGCCATCTGCGCCAGAATTCCGTAATACTTCCTGCTATATACGGATAATTAAAATTCTCCGGAAACGTAAATCCCAAAATCTTTCCAAGCCCGATTGCCATATCACTGTATCCTGAAAAATCAAAATAAATATGCAGTGTAAAAGCAATCGCATATATCCAGTAAAATACAACCGACTTATCCGCAGAAGCACGGAAAATGTCACATAATTCCCCTAATTCATTGGCAAGGAGTATTTTTTTAGCTAACCCAATAATAAAACGCGTAATACCGCTTTCTATCATGCTCCATGTATAGGTTCTCCTATGTAATTGCTCTGCTACCGACATATAGCGGACAATCGGACCGGCAATCAGCTGTGGAAACATGGCAACATATGTCGCAAGGGTTACAATATTTTTCTGCGCCGGAACCTCTCTTCGATACACATCCACAAGATAACTGATTATTTGAAATGTATAAAAGCTGATTCCAATCGGTAATACAATCTGCAAAAGCGGAATCGACGTCCCAATAGCTGCATTAATATTAGTAATTAAAAAATCAGTATATTTAAAATACACAAAGCAGCTCAAAAACACAAAAATAGAACCGGCCAAAATTCTTCCCGGCGTCATAATACGCCAGGAACGCATCATGCTTTTCTCCAAAAGGATACCTGCAAAAAATCCCACCGTTATAGAGAAAAGCATAAGCAGAACATAAACCGGTTCTCCCCATGCATAAAACAACAGACTTGATATCAGGAGCACAACATTCTTAGCTTTTTTCGGCACTGCAAAATACGCCAGCAATACACATGGCAGAAAATAATATAAAAATGGAATACCGGAAAAAACCATGCTGCTCTCCTTATCAAATCTCTTATTTATCTATTAGATTACCTATGCAAATTATTCTGTCAGACTCTCTTCATAAATAATCTCTGTCACATCATACTGTGTCTGAAGATTATTCTTAAATGTCTCAATAATCTCTGCATTACCAAATGCAGAAACCACATATTCTCCACCAACGGATGCAATAATCAATGTATCCGGGAATCCGCACATCCACTGTCTGTTCATAATATTATCTTTTAACGAATCCATTACATTCTGCTGATTTGATGCATCCATCACATGATAAGCACCTGCTGTAAACGTATTTGCATTCATCATATGCATCATGGAAGCTGCATCATCAATCATTGTAGCTGCCGACTGAGGAAGCCCCAAAACTGCATCCAGATCCTCTACCTTGGCCACATCATATTTGCCCGGTGCATCCATCACAATATTGTCATAATCACCGCCGCCAATCGGGAACTTGTCCGCATCATCATAGCTGTTCCACACGTTCGTAAGCAGCTCTGTTGCATCTGCAACATCTACCGTTTCCACCGGTGCATTTTCCTCAGTATTGCTCTGTGAATCATTGCCTGATTTACCGCAGGCAACTGCGCCTATTACCAACATACATACTAATATAACTGCTAATTTTCTTTTCATACTATTCTCACTCCTTATCTCTATTCTTTCATAAACTCCCTGACATTATTCATGTCACTTGCATAGTACCATTTATACAATATTGAAGCAATTAAATTTCTCTTAATATTCGTTTGTAATTCAAGTAAATTTTTCCTATTTTCTACAGCACCGTACTCATCATTTAATACATATAATATCATAAAACCCTAAAGAGGTATTTTTATGCGTGAACTTGCTTACGACCGCGATGCCGCTATCGCATATGCCCGCAGATGGGCTCTTAGCCGTAATCCTGCATACTATAATTTTGACAATGTGGGGGGAGACTGTACAAATTTTGCATCCCAATGCATCTATGCCGGTTCCCATACCATGAATTACACTCCTGTCATGGGCTGGTATTACCGCTCCTCCTACGACCGCACCGCCTCCTGGAGCGGCGTCGAATATCTTTATAACTTCCTTATAAACAACCACTCCATCGGTCCACGTGCTCACGAGGTATCACAAAATGAAGCCAGGCCCGGTGACATCGTCCAGCTTGGCACCGCTTCCGGCGACTTCTACCATTCCCCGGTTATCACCGCAATAACACCGGAAATTCTGGTTGCGGCACATACCTTTGACGCTTTAGACAGACCGCTATCATCGTATGTGTATGATAAAGCAAGATTTATACATATTGACGGGATATGGGTGTGGTAATACAAACAAGCCGCTTATTCATTTATCTTCGCATATACAAAGGAGGAATCGGCTAATGCCGATTCCTCCCATTCCATAAGGAAATAAGTAATACCCCGCAGAAAAGCAAGCCTTTTAAGACTTGTATTTCTAGCGGGGTATGCTTATTTCCGTTCTTCGTATTTATTTTAGGGCGCAAAAAACTAAGGCTGTTTAATTTTTTTGGCGCACTGTCAATTAAGCTGCATTTTCCACCTGTTTTCCTTCGAATTTCTGTATCTGATTGTGGATAAAACGGTGATATTTGTTTATATTTCGTCCGATTGCGTATAACATGAATTCTTTGTATACTTTTTCAGATGAACGGTGGTTGAATCTGCGGAAGTTCTCGTTTTCTTTAATATCACCAAAATGTCCTTCTGTCTGGATGGAGCGGATCTGCCGGTTCAGGATTCCTTTTTCGCTTTCTATGTTTGCTTGAGATGCTGCCTTTAGTTCTTCCCATTGCTCGTTTATCTTCATGAGCTTATTTTTATCCGCATCTTTTTCGGGATCATATTTATAGAGGCAGCGGGCTTTATGTTCGCAACCGCTGCAGTCTTCACAGGCATAGACTTCAAAGGTTTGTGTATAGCCGTCCTGTTTTTTGGTTTCTGTCTGGATATGCCTTAACTCCCTGCCATCATGACAGACGTAATAATGCTCATCCTCGAACACATGACAGCTCATGTTATAATACTTGCCGATATCTTCCTTGTATGCACGAGTTTTCCGTTTCTCATGATCCTGCAGTTTGATATAACTTTCGATGTTGTGCTCTTTTAAGAATAAAAGATTCTTTTCACTACAGTAACCACTGTCTGCGGTCACTTCTTTTAAGTTCTCTCCAAATGCGTTGAAGTGTTTTTGAATCACCGGAATCAAAGTATTATAATCGGTTCGGTCATTACTGATATAGCCATGGATGATGAAGTAGTTCTCTACTGCAATCTGAACGTTGTATGCCGGTTTTAACTGTCCATTAAGCATATGGTCTTCTTTCATTCGCATAAAGGTTGCTTCCAGATCTGTTTTTGAATAACTGTTTCGGTCTTTTCCCATGATTTCAAAGCATTCCTTGTATTTCATAAGACGGTTCCCGCAGGTTTCCAGGTCTTCATAAAGCTGCTGGATTTCAGGCTTTTTCTGCCGCTTTCCATAAACGAAGGATATCTCTTCACCTTCCGCTATTTTGACCAGGTTCATCTGCAGTTTTAACAGTTCCAAAGGAGAACAGTTATCTATCTCAATGATTGTATTGTTAGAAATCTTTTTGTGTTTGGTCAGTTTTCGTTTCCGGTTCTTTTCAATTACATCACGTACTTTATCCATTCCTTCGATAATGAACATCTGCACATTTCCCAGGTCATATTTATGACCGTATCCATTTTCATTAAGAAGTTCGTTGTATCTTTGATAAAGCGCATCAATAGTATCAAGAAGACCTGCCAGATGATAGTTCAGGGTGCCGCGCCAGACAAATGTATAGCGGTTTGCATTGGCTTCAATCTTAGTTCCGTCGATGTAAAGAGCTTCCAACGTGACCAGACCTTCTTTTTTTAATCTGCGCAGGAACTGATAATTCAGATCATCCAGAATCTCACTGGTAAGTTTATTGTTTATGAAATCATAGAAAGCATCCCGCTTAGGTTTTTCCCCCTGCGTAAGCCAGATAAAAGCAAGATCTCTTTCACATAATTCTACAATCCGGTCAACTTCTTTTACTCCGCGCATACCTGCATAGGTAAGCACTGCGTACTTCATGATTGGGTTGAACCCGTTTCTTCCCTTGTTTGAATACTGTGCCAAAAGACCAGTAAAATCCATCTCCTCCATTACTTTTTTCAGGGTATAGACAGGATCGTCATCGGGTAAACTCAATTCGAAGAATTTAAAGTTGATTTTCTGTTGTCCTAATTCGAAAAATTCGTTATAATATTTATTGTTGAGCATAGTTACATTATAACATGTAACGGAGAGAAGATGGTTGTCGTTAGCCATCTTTTTTCTCTTTTATAGGCAAAAGTTTAGGGCGAGGAGCACGACTCCTCGCCCTATTTAGAACTGCCTATTAACCGACAGCCCCTTTTTATGAAAACAAACATCGTTCTTTATGTTACACTTGAATCATTACAAAATTAAAAACTGAAAGTACCTATCGCATACACGGTAACATTTATCAAAAACTTAGCCTAGAATCTGGTAAGTCATTTGCCTTAAAAATCATTCATATTTGTTCCACTATTTCTATATAATTCATATAACTCAACTATTATATATAATTTGAGCAACGGAGATTTAGAAAAAATCAATACAGACACTGTTTA
>JAZSEL010000158.1:0-34361 GCA_045531685.1 Lachnospiraceae bacterium
GCTTCCTTGGAGTTCTTCCAATCCGCATCCTTATTACGGTAGTCAAACTTTTCAATCAACCAGGCATCGTCCTCAAAAAGACGCTCCATGCTTGCTTCCATAAGCTTAAATGTCACATCAAAAAATTCCTGAAGTTCCTTATCTTTAAGACGTGTTTGAGCCGCATCACAAATATCTCCAAAGTGAGGAAGGCAGAATCCCTTGCCTGTATCAATCTTTTCCTTAAACGCTGCGTCCTTCCGATACATCTCGAAGAAGGTATCCATATATCTGTCATAATGATCGGTAAACTGCTTACAGATATAGCAGGATTTGTCTCTTTCCTTAATCCATGCGGATATCGGATTCCCTCCGGACACTGTCTTTTTCTTAAACAAACCGCCACCGGAAGAAGCCACTCCACTGCTGGCCTTCATAGCTTTTTTCATCTCATAGATGGTTTCTTTCATATGGGTTTTCATAATCCAGGCATTACCAAGCGTATTGCCGTAATCGTACATTTTCTTAAAATGCATACGGCAGAATCCTGCTTTGTCCGTCTGCTCCCTTACATCACTTTCCATATAAGAAGAACCGCTTCCTAACACAAAATCCATCATATCCTGCTCAATTTTACGTTCAATAAAACAAAACGGACATTCATCCTTTGCATTTACGGCATCATTAATGGGAATGGTGTACAACTTTTCTTTCATATCGGTTTCTCCTGCATAAATTTATGATTTGGTAATTTTTTCATTACGAATTGTTCATTTACATTTTGTAAAACTTGTACTAAAATATGTACATAATATATTATACTACATTTTGAAAAGGAGTCTACTCGTGAAAAAAATAATTAAGTGGACATTATTTATACTCATTGCGACTGCTGCCATGGCAGCCGGTATGTTGGCACTGGCACAGTATCTTGATTCTAAGGATCCGGAAGAAAAAGTTTCTGAGAAACTGAATTTTAAATCCGTTTCCAAATCCTTTAACAGACATTACACCAAACTGAATCTGTAAGCTTAGTAAAATGCATGGTCCTCCATGCATTTTTATTTTTTAACAGACTACAAAAGGGCGGATATTTCCGCCCTTTTGTTTCTTCTTGGGAAAACCCGCAAAACGGCTATTTTCCTCCTATGTATCACTATTCTTTATTGCTTTGCTTCCTTCTGGAGACGCAGCAATTCATCCTTCAAATCACGCACCTTATCCTTGGTACGGCTGTTTACGCTTGGATTAGCCAATAAATTGGAAATCAACCGGGATGCCACATCAAACTTACGGGCACGGATTGCCAATGAGGAAAGCAAATATTCCAAAGTAGACTCGTCCATACCGCACATAGGGAAGGATTCATTCTGTCTTGCACCCGCAAAGCCTTCATACGCATTGGTTAAAAATTCATCCTCCAACGCCTTCAGTTCCTGAATCTTTGCCTGATTTGGTGTAGCCTCCGCCTCTAATGATTCTGCGTAGCTTCTTGCAAGCCATCCTGCACGAAGGCAGATATATGCTTTTTCACTTGCTTTTGCATTTCTTACAATGGCATTCACCAACGCAAGCTTATAACGTCCAACGGCATCTTCGTAGGAATAAAGCATTTTACGCTCTGCCGGCTTACGGTAACGGGATGAAATTTTTTCTAAGATAGCCTTTCTCTGCGGAACTGTCATTGGTACAAAATATCTGGTCAACGCAGTAAATCCGCATTCCGTACACTGTACTACATCATACTTTAATGGTTCAATTCCTTCAAATGTAGGGCGAAGGTCCATATCTGTTTTTACAAGACGGGCCTTACCGGTTCTTAAGGTACGTTCCTTAAAGGACTTGGAGCAAACCGGACATTCATAAGTCTTTTCAAACAAAAAGTCCTCTTCTACCACTACCTTGGCTGCGGCTGCCGCTGCTGCCTTTGCCTTCTTTGCTTCTGCTTCTTTATCTCGGAAAATGTCCTCTGATGACATATCTCCTAATCCAAAATCTTCCATTCCGGAAAAAATACTACTTGCCATACAATAACCTCTCTTCAGTTATTCTTTCTTTTATCGTTCACACAAACCCGTATTTATTCACTCTTTGGTAATACAAAGGAACTCTTTAAGGATACGATTCTGTTAAATACCAATGCTCCTTCTTTGGAGTCCTTAGCATCCACACAGAAGAATCCCTGCCGTACAAACTGAAATCTGTCATAGGCCTTTGCCTTTGCAAAATCCGGTTCCAAATAACAGTCTTTTAATACTGTCATGGAGTTTGGATTCAGGTTCAAAGAACCGTCCTCATTGTATACGCCCTTGTCTTCATCAATAATATTTTCGTAAATTCGAACCTCTGCTTTAACAGCCTCTGATGCGGATACAAAGTGAATGGTACCTTTTACCTTACGTCCGTCATTGCTGTTGCCGCCCTTAGTTTCAGGGTCATAGGTTCCGTGTACTTCAATGATATTGCCGTTTTCATCCTTCACGCAACCGGTACATTTTACAAAGTATGCATTCATGAGACGTACTTCATTGCCCGGGAACATACGGAAGTATTTCTTCGGTGGTTCTTCCATGAAGTCTTCTATTTCAATATACAGCTCTTTGCTGAACGGAATCTTTCTGGTTCCCAATTCCGGATTATCCAAGTTAAGAGGTGCATCTAACCACTCTACTTCTCCTTCCGGATAGTTGTCAATAACCAGCTTAACCGGATCTAAAATCGCCATCATACGAGGTGCCTTTGTCTTCAAGTCTTCACGGATACAATACTCCAGTGCTGCATAGTCAGCAATGGAATGCGCCTTGGAAACACCGCACATCTCAACAAACATACGGATGGATTCCGGTGTAAAACCACGTCTTCTTAAAGCTGAAATAGAAACCAGTCTTGGATCGTCCCAACCGTCTACAATACCTTCCTCTACCAGTTTCTTAATATATCTCTTACCGGTTACCACATTTTTCAGGTACATCTTCGCCTGTTCAATCTGCTTCGGCGGATGTGGATATTCTAACTCTCTTACCACCCAATCATATAATGGTCTGTGGTCTTCAAATTCCAAGGTACAGATGGAATGGGTAATTCCTTCGATGGCATCTTCAATCGGATGTGCAAAATCGTACATCGGATAAATACACCACTCATCTCCTGTATTGTGGTGGTGCATATGGGCGATACGGTAAATAACCGGATCACGCATGTTAATATTGGAAGAAGTCATATCAATACGGGCACGGAGTACTTTTTCTCCGTCTGCGTATTTGCCTTCCTTCATTTCTTCAAATAATTTAAGGTTTTCCTCGATGGTACGGGTACTGTATGGGTCTTCCTTACCCGGTTCTGTAAAGGAACCTCTGTATTCTCTAATCTGTTCCGCAGACAAGTCAGATACATACGCTTTGCCTTTTTTAATTAACTTAATGGCACCTTCATACATCTGTCCGAAATAGTCGGATGCATAAAACAAACGGTCTTCCCAATCTGCACCAAGCCATGCCACATCAGCCTTAATAGACTCTACGAATTCGATATCTTCTTTCGTCGGATTGGTATCGTCGAAACGCATGTTAAACTTTCCGCCGTATTTCTGGGCAATCCCATAATTTACAAGGATAGCTTTTGCATGTCCGATGTGTAAATATCCGTTAGGTTCCGGCGGGAAACGGGTATGGACAGTCTCATAAACCCCTTCTGCCAAATCCTTATCAATAATCTGTTCAATAAAATTCTTGCTTTCTGTACTCAAAACAACTTCCAACCTTTCTGGTCCCATTTATTGCAATCATGAAGTTTTGCGAAAAACTCCATACTTTAAGCCATATCAATTCATTTTATCACAGGGAAAATGCGATAACAAGAAGCATTGTGCTTTTTCCCACGGAAAATAGGCTTTCCCTAAATAAACCTTATACCTTTTCATAAGTCAGGGCAAATATTTTCTTTTCTACTGCATAAATATCGTGGGCATCATCTTCCCGTACTGCAAGATAATCTCCCACCTTACCCAACATATACTTTTCTTCGTCCCACGCCGTAAATATCTTGGTGGTCTTTTTAAGAGGTCTTGCATAGATTCTTGAGCGGTCCGTTGTCTTACAGCTTCCCGCATACTTTGTAATCTGGGTAGTGGAATTATCCTTGCGGTTTTTAATTGCAGGAATATATTTCATCTGAATGGAGGTATCCTTCAAATCCGAAGCTTCCGAAAGAATACGATACGATCTTTCAAATTTTTCTAATGAAATCGGATATACTTCCCCCTTTATTCCAATCATGATTACTACATCGTCCGTCACTTCAATATCCAAGTCTCCTTCTAATGTTCGGATAGTGATATCGGTTCCAATCGGATACACCTTGCTTGGACGCACAAAACCAAGTACCAGTTCCTTTTTCTGATACAATTCCATTCCGGCGATATCCGCCTCCTGCTCTTTGGCATATATGATGTTGGTATTTTCAAAATAGTCATTCATACGGTCACCAAAATAGGACTCCGTATGGATACCCTCGTATTTCTTATCGTATAAACGCTTACTGATAAAGCCACCGGCCTTCTCGATATGACCGCCGCCGGAACCGATTCCCTCGCATAAGAACTCCGCTAATTCATTGGCTCTGACTTCCTTAATACAACTTCGAACCGATATCTTAATACCATCATTTAATATATTGTAAACAACACAACTATCCACCGCATCTACCTGCAAAAGGAAATCACTGATAAGACCCAGAATGTTCGGGTCGCAAGGGGCGGACTTAATGATGGCATAACGGTACTGCGCATTATAAATAGTACGGATCATGGCAATTCCTGCCGTTTCCAATTCTTCTAACGAAATATTAGCATTACGGAACTGACGTATCATGCTCTGATTCACCGCAACACTTTCCCGCATATCCATATCCAACGGATTGTAGATTTCCGCAAACTGATTGGTATCCGTATACAAGCCATAGTATAAAGCGGTACCCACTGTCGTATCTTCATTTACCGGATACTCTTCCTTTTCCAGCATATGCCATACTAACGTAGAACAACTTCCCAGCTCGGACTGGATTTCACAAGCATCCGTAACTTCCATTTCTATCTGATGGTGGTCAATGACTGCCACATTGGCAGCATCCACACGTGCCACATTCCCTTCTCCATACTGGCAGTCTACCAGTAAAAGCAAATCTGCCTGACCAATATATACTTCTGAAAGATATACAATGGGAATATCCAATTCCTGAATCATTAATTTCAGATTGGATTTTTGTATTTGAAATTTGCCGCTGTAAAATAAGGACACGTTCTTACCCATATCCATAAAATAACGATACAAAGCATATCCGGATGCAATCGTATCCGCGTCCGGATTATCATGGCATTGAATATATATTTTGTTATACTGCAAAAGGTTTTTTAATCTCACTTTTTTCTCCCCGTCTTATGGTTTTTCACATGCTAATACCATACCATAATTGGATATTTTAGTAAAATGGATTTCCCATTTTCTGATGTAATCTTGATGAATTTCTGATACAATACATTTGTGTGTGCATTTTACCTGAATACATCACAAATCAAAGGCTTTGCCTGTTGCGGGAAAGCATTCGAATTCTGACAATGACTTATGGAGTTTACAACATGAAGAAAAAAATACCTGCCGAGCAGCTGCGTGTATGTCTTATGCTGCTTGTTGCATTTATCTGTATGATGACCTTTGCCACCGTGCAACCCTTTGGCGATGGTCCCGACGAAATCAACCGTTTCAAATTAGTGGAATACATTTACAATCATGGCACACTGCCGGTTGGTGATGACCCGGAGGTCCTCATAGATGGCTACGGTGGCTCATATGCATTCCAGCCAATGCTTACATACATTATTGACGGCTATTTACTTCGTGCCTTAAGAGTGTTGGAACCTTCCTTGGAAATGCGTGTGTTCATTTCCCGATTGGTAAATGTGTTTATCGGACTGCTTACTGCCATCTATGTAAAGAAGCTTTCTGATTTACTGTTTGAAAATAAGAAAACAGCCTGGGCATTTACCCTTGCTGTAGTATTTTTACCGCAGAATCTCTTTATTCATACGTATGTGAACACGGATTCCATGGGATTACTTTCCATTGCGGTTATTCTGTACGCATTGATGAGAGGACTAAAGGATGATTTCTCCAAAAACACTTGTATTACACTGGCCATAGGTATTATCCTGTGCGCCCTGTCATATTATAATTGCTATGGAATTGTCGTTTGTGCCATGCTGTTTATGGTGGTGTATTTCTGGAAAAAATGTAGAAGCGAGAACATTGCCGGTACTACTTCTAACGGCTCTGTTTTAGCCTATGACTATAAAGCCCTGTTTAAGAAGAGTATCTTTATCAGCATAGTCGTCCTGATTGGCATCAGCTGGTGGTTTATCCGCAACGCCATACTTTATAACGGCGACTTCCTTGCTATGGAGGCCCGGGCGCTCTGTGCTGCCGAAACCTGTACGGAAGCCTTTAATCCCCTGACCCGTGATACCTATCAAAAATTAGGCATTCCGCTAAAAGAAATGGTATTTGGTACCGACTATTTTACACTGGTATGGAAAAGCTTTATTGCCATGTTCGGACCAATGTTGATTCCAACCCATCACTATATTTACATGGCATTCAGGGATGTATTCTTTGTTGCTGTTGTGGGACTTCTCATCCCTATGAAGACCTCTGTCCTTACATGGGCTAAGACATCACAGAAGTGGCTGACGCATATTATTATGGCGATTGGAATTGTCATTCCTGTAATTCTGGCATTATCTTATTCTTACGGATATGACTTCCAGCCACAGGGAAGATATTACCTGCCAATGGTCGTACCATTTATGTATTTCCTCGTTATGGGTGTGGAGAAGATGATTGGATTGGTAGAATTATTAATTGATAGGATAATTGGAACAGGCGAAAGGCAAAACAGAATTGCTACAATAACAAGTGCTTTGTTGTACCATCTGCTGTATGCATTTTTAGTAGCAAGTTTATTATACGGAACATTTATTTCCATGTTAGGATATTACAAAGCGAATGATTTATCTTTATTCTAGTATCGCAAATACGAAAATCCCGGAATTGATTTCCGGGATTTTTTACTATTCTTGTCAAAAACAAATTCAGCAACCAGTGGGAGCTAGCTGCTGAATCGTATAAAAGGAAGTATTAAGAAAAAAGGGTTACTCATATCCATAAGTAATTTCTTATCTTGATTATATAAGTTGTACAGATGTTTCACAAGTTGTTTATTCAAAAATACAAGTTGATTTTTTCCTATATTTTCGGCTTTTTTAGAAAATAGAGACAAAACAGGATGCCTAAAAACAGGCATCCTGTTATACAAGTTATATTTGTCTGGTAGATTCTCTTACCACAAGCTCCGGTTCCATAATAATGTGAAGCTTATCTTCTTCTACTGCATATCCCTTCATTAACTTTATCAAAAGCTCTGCAGCAGCTTCTCCAATTTTACGCTGCGGATGTTTGATGGTTGTAAGAGGAACCTTAAGATTTTTTGCGAATTCGGAATCATCAAATCCGGTTACGGAAATATCCTCCGGAATACGGATTCCATCCTCCTCCAATGCATTGATTACCTGTATCGCAATCCGGTCGTTATAAGATACTACTGCATCTACCTTCTCACGTCTAACGACTTCCTGAATCATTTCCCGTGGCAATGACTGCATGTCCTCTGTATGAAACCATATAATTAAAGATGGATCATACCAGATTCCTGCTTCTTTCAGGGCTCTTACATAACCACTGTGACGGTTCTGCCCCTGTCTGTCATCTGCCTTGAAAACGCCAACGATACGTTTATGTCCCAATTCGATTAAGTGCTTGGTAATCAGATAGCCGCCCTTTTCATCATCCAAAAGGACATATGGCTTATCCTCCATTCCATGGTATACCCCCTGCACAAAAACAAAAGGAACACGATACCGCTCAAGCATGGAAAAAATATCATGATTTTTAAATGCAATCTGGCTTTTACTCGGTTCAATAATTAAACCGTCAATATTCTTCTTAACCAATTCTTCCAGACATTTGGCTTCTACCTTACGGTAATTATGGGTGCTCTTAAGCAAAATACTGTACTCTTCCTGTTCCAATACCTCATCAATTCCCCGGATGATATGTGGGAAAATGTAATCGGACAGATATGTCATAACAACAGCAATATTGCCGGAGTTCCCTTCCTGCTTAATCATATCGGAGCAGAATGTACCACGTCCGTGCTCTGCATACAAAAAGCCCTCATTTCTAAGAATATCAATGGCTTTCCGCACTGTCTGTCTGCTGATGTCATATTCCTTTGCGAGCACATTTTCAGAAGAAATCTTATCTCCGGGACGAATTTCCCCGGACATAATCTGACGCTTTAAGTCTTCAACCAGCTTAGCGCATTTCATCTGTTTTTCCATACAGACTCCTTATCTCCATTTTATAGTTCGTATTATTTGATTTACCCCGGTTAATTCTGTCCGTAGTAAGCATTCGCACCATGTTTTCTGAAGAAATGCTTGTCTTTCAGATAGTCCGGAGCCTTTGCTGCCTGCGGATTAATGCTCTCTGTCTTAGTAGCCATCTTAGCCACCTCTTCTAACACTACTGCATTATGCACTGCCTCATGAGCATCCTTACCCCATGCAAACGGACCATGATTGGTACAAAGAACCGCCGGTGTATGCATAGGATTAATTCCGGCATTTTCAAATGTTTCAATAATTACAACACCGGTATTCTTCTCATATGCCTCTTCTAATTCTGCCGGTGTTAATACTCTTGCACATGGAATATCCCCATAGAAATAATCCGCATGGGTTGTTCCGTATAATGGAATACTTCTTCCGGCCTGAGCCCAGGAAGTAGCTTCCGGTGAATGGGTATGTACCACGCCACCGATTTCCGGATATTTTTTATATAATTCAATATGTGTTGCGGTATCAGAAGACGGTTTGTATCTTCCTTCGATACGGTTACCTTCTAAATCCATAACAACCATATCATCCGGAGTCATGGTTTCATAATCCACTCCACTTGGCTTGATTACAAAATAGCCGGTTTCTCTGTCGATTTCACTTACATTACCCCATGTAAATGTAACTAATTCGTATTTTGGAAGAAGCATATTCGCTTCGTATACGCGTTTTTTTAATTCTTCTAACATTGCTTTTCCCTCACTTTTAAAAAACTGAGTGCTCAGATATTTTGTTATTCTTTAAAAGGGAAAAGGCACGCCCCTTTTCCCTTTTGCCGTCCTATCAGTCATCTGATATTACTGCGAAATAAATTATTTTAAAGCTTCCACTGCTGCTCTTTCTACTGCAAGCCCTGCATTGTAACGCTCGATGAACTTGTTGAAGCCTTCCACATCCGCTGCATCAGGAGCTAATGTTGTACCTTCCTGACCTGCAAATACTTTCTTATCCAAGTATGCTTCCAATGTCTCGCCTTCTTCTTTTGCAACCATGTATGCAGCAAGTAATGCGATACCCCATGCACCGCCTTCACCGGCTGTTTCCATAACGGTTACCGGGCAATCAAGAGCTGCTGCCAATAATTTCTGTCCAACAACAGGAGTCTTGAATAATCCGCCGTGACCGGTAATCTTGTCTAATTTCACGCCTTCTTTTGCAAGAATATCGTTACCCACTTTAAGTACTCCTAAAGAAGTAAGTAAATGTGTTCTCATAAAGTTAGCAAGATTAAATTTGCTATCAGGTCTTCTGACAAATAACGGACGTCCTTCTTCAAATCCTGTGATATGTTCGCCTGAGAAGTAGTTATAGGATAATAATCCGCCACAGTCAGCATCACCTTCTAACGCTTTTCTGTATAAGGTACCGAACAATTCGTTCATATCTACCTTCATTCCAAAGCTTTCAGCGAATTCTTTGAAAATGTTAACCCATGCATTTAAGTCAGAGGTACAGTTATTAACATGTACCATTGCTACTGCGTGGCCGGTAGGTGTTGTAACAATATCGATTTCATCATAGGCCTTGGATAAGTCTTTTTCCAATACTGCCATGGAGAATGCACTTGTTCCGGCTGAAACATTACCGGTACGTACCGTAACGGCATTGGTAGCTACCATACCTGTTCCCGCATCCCCTTCCGGTGGGCATAACGGAATGCCTGCCTCTAAGTTGCCGGATACGTCAAGAAGTTTCGCTCCTTCTGCTGTTAAAGTACCTGCATTCTCACCTGCAACAAGTACTCCCGGAAGAATTTCTTCCAGTTTCCATGCAAATCCCTTATCAGCTACCAATTCATCAAACTGGGCAATCATCTTCTTGTTGTAGTATTTTGTTTCCGGATCAATCGGGAACATTCCGGAGTTTTCGCCAATACCAAGAACCTTTTCTCCTGTCAGTTTCCAATGAATATATCCTTCCAGTGTTGTGATGTAAGTAATATCTTTTACATGCTCTTCCCCATTTAAAATTGCCTGGTATAAATGAGCAATACTCCATCTCTGCGGAATATGGAAATTAAACAGCTCTGTCAAATCATGAGATGCTTTTTCCTGTAAATTATTACGCCATGTACGGAACGGAACCATAAGTTCCCCTTCTGCATTGAATGGCATATAGCCATGCATCATGGCACTGAAACCGATAGCTGCAACTTTTGTTAATGTGATGTCATACTTTTCCTTCACATCTGCTGCCAGCTTACTGTAACAATCCTGAAGACCTGTCCAGATATCATCCAGACTGTAAGTCCAGATACCATTTTCAAGTCTGTTCTCCCAATCATGAGCGCCGGATGCAATCGGTGCATGATTATCATCGATTAATACTGCTTTGATTCTTGTAGAACCAAATTCAATACCGAGGACAGCTCTACCCTCAGCAATACATTTTTTAATTGCTTCCATTTTTACCTCTCTCTATAGTGTAACTCGCAGACAGTGGTGATGTCGGTACAATATTTTCTTCACTCAGGTTGCACCTACGGTGCAAAAGTCGTTCAGAAAACACTGTACCGACATCACCGCTGTCTGCATGTTACACTTCATAATATTCTAAATTAATGTCACCAATTCCTATAACGCGGCTTTAACCTTCTCGTAGATTGACTGTCCATCAAGACCGTACTTTTTAATCAATTCGCCTGCAGGACCTGATTCACCGAATACATCATTAACACCGATACGTGTAACCTTACATGGATATTCTTCACATAAGCATTCTGCAACGGCACTTCCCAATCCACCGATAATAGAGTGTTCTTCTACGGTAACCACCTTGCCTGTTGCCTTAGCTGCTGCAACAACCAATTCTTTATCTAAAGGCTTAATTGTATGGATGTTGATTACGGTAGCCTCGATTCCGTCAGCTGCTAATAACTCAGCTGCTTCTAATGCGTAAGCCACTTCAATACCGGTAGCGATGATAGCTACATCTTTACCTTCACGGAGTGTGATACCTTTTCCGATTTCAAATTTGTAATCAGGAGTATCATTAATTACAGGACAAGCCGCACGGCCAAATCTCATGTAAACAGGTCCATAATAATTGTAAGCTGCTTCTACAGCTGCTTTTGCTTCCACATCATCACTAGGATTGATAACAACCATGCCAGGGATTTCTCTCATTAATGCAAGGTCTTCGTTACACTGATGTGTCGCACCGTCTTCACCTACAGAAATACCTGCATGTGTAGCAGCGATTTTAACGTTTAAGTGTGGATATCCGATGGCATTACGAACCTGCTCATAAGCACGTCCTGATGCAAACATTGCGAATGTAGAAACAAAAGGTACATATCCGCAAGTAGAGAGACCTGCTGCAATACCTGTCATATTTGCTTCCGCAATACCACAGTCAATATGTCTGTCCGGGAATGCTTTCATGAAAACACCTGTCTTTGTAGCACCTGCCAAGTCGGCATCCAATACTACGAGGTTTTCTGCTTTTTCTCCCAATGCTTTTAACGCATTACCATAACTATCTCTTGTTGCAATCTTCTTTACATCTGACATAATCTTTCACCCTCCTTTGCAAGTTCTTCCATAGCAATTGCAAATTCTTCATCGTTAGGAGCTTTTCCATGCCATCCTGCATTGTCTTCCATGAAGGATACGCCCTTACCCTTAACTGTCTTAGCTACAATTGCTGTAGGCATTCCCTTAGTAGCCTTTGCTTCTTCAAAAGCTGCTCTTAAGGAATCAAAGTCATTGCCATCCACATTGATTACGTGGAAATTAAATGCTTCAAACTTCTTGTCGATTGGATATGGTGAGCATACGTCACTGATCTTACCATCGATCTGTAGGTTATTGTTATCTACGATTACTACCAGGTTGTCTAAATTACGGTGTCCTGCAAACATAGCACCTTCCCAAATCTGACCTTCCTGAATTTCACCATCACCGCATAAGCAGTATGTTCTATATTCTCTACCCTGCAATTTTGCACCAAGTGCCATACCAACTGCACATGATAAGCCCTGTCCCAAAGAACCGGAAGACATATCAACACCAGGAATGTGCTTCATATCCGGATGTCCCTGTAAATAGGAACCGGTATGACGAAGAGTTTTTAAATCTTCAACAGGGAAAAATCCTCTGTTAGCAAGTGTTGAATATAAACCAGGTGCAACATGTCCTTTTGAAAGAACGAAACGGTCACGGTCTTCTTTCTTAGGATCTGCCGGGTCAATATTCATTTCTTCAAAATAAAGATAAGTAAAGATGTCTGTTGCAGATAAGGATCCGCCCGGATGTCCACTCTTTGCAGAATGAACAGCTGTCACGATACCTTTTCTGATATCGTTCGCTTTTTTCTGTAATTCTAAATTGGTCATTTCTTCTCTTCCTTTCTATTTTTTAGAAGCATACGCCGCTCGTCATTATCTATCCTTCCACAAACCGTTTTGCAAGCAAAAAATGTTTGTGGAAGGACAGATAACTGCCGCCGGCTTACACTTCATAAATATCTACCAAGTACGCGAATCATTCGCGTATGATTAACGATAGAATACCTCACCTAACATTAAGTCTCTCTTAAGTTCGCGGATGGTTGTGTTCTTGTCGATGTAAACTGCTTCAATTCCCATTGCAGCTGCCCAGTCACCCATCTGTTCTGCTGTCAAGTCATAGGAGAATGCTGTATGATGAGCACCACCTGCTAAAATCCAAGCTTCCAATCCTGTATAGAAATCAGGCTGTGGAGTCCAGAAGTTAGTAGCTACCGGCAACTTAGGCATTGGTTTTTCAACCTTCTTACAGTCTACTTCGTTGATGAGGAGACGGAATCTCTGTCCCAAATCAATCATGGAAACGGCAACACCCGGTCCTTCCTTAGATGTAAATACAAGTCTTGCAGGATCTTCTTTTCCACCCATGGAAAGTGGCTGGCACTTAATAGAAATAGGACCGTCTGCGATAGATGGGCAAATCTCTAACATATGAGCCTGGATGATACCTTCTTTGCCTTTTACAAGGTTGTATGTGTAGTCTTCTAACATGGAAGAACCCTTAGCATCCTTCATACCGGCTGTCATAATCTTCATAAGACGAACCATAGCTGCAACCTTCCAGTCACCTTCTGCACCGAAACCATAGCCTTTTTCCATTAATCTCTGGATAGCAAGACCAGGTAACTGCTGTAATGCACCAAGGTCTCCAAAGTGTGTAACGATGGCATGATAGTTCTTTTCTTCTAAGAAACGTTCGAACCCTAATTCAATCTGTGCCTGAACAGCTACATGCTTCTTGAATTCTTCCGGGTCTCTTCCTTCTAATAAAATATCGTATTTATCGTAATATTCTTCTACCAATGCATTGGTATCTGCTGCGGAAACGGCTGCTACGCTTTCTGCGATTTCATTAACCGGATAAGCATCAATTTCCCAACCGAATTTAATCTGTGCTTCTACCTTATCACCTTCGGTTACAGCAACGTTTCTCATGTTATCTGCCACACGCATTACACGGATGTGGCTGCTTTCCATAACACCAACTGCTGTACGCATCCAGGAAGCAATCTTCTTCTGAATCACTTCATCTGACCAATGGCCTGCGATAACTTTTCTCTCAATTCTCATACGGCTTACGATGTGACCATATTCTCTGTCACCGTGAGCCGCCTGATTTTCGTTCATAAAATCCATATCCATGGTGTCATATGGAATTTCTTCATTAAACTGGGTATGTAAATGAAGTAATGGTTTTCTGTATTCCTGTAAACCAATGATCCAAGACTTAGCCGGAGAGAATGTGTGCATCCATGTAATAACACCTGCACATGTGTCATCTCCGTTTGCTTCGTTGAATGTCTTACGGATTAATTCATTGGTAATCAATGTAGGTTTCCAGATAACCTCATAAGGTAATAAACCTGACTTGTTGAGTGCATCAACAATAATCTTTGAATGTTCCGCTACATGTGCTAAACATTCATCTCCGTACAAGTCCTGAGAACCTGTACAAAACCAGAACTTATAGTCCTTCTGCAATAACATACTATGCCCTCCTTGTTCTTTTGAGAATCGCTTTTTCTCCTAGTTTCCATTATGCGCTTGTACACACATCTTTACAAGTGGTTTTTGGAGGACGAAACAGATAAATTTGCCCTTCTTTTTTGTGCAGTTTGTCTAAGATATTTATCCGAAATGTACGGCAGGTACCTATTGCATTGCCGCAATCCGAAACGCAAAAAAAACGCCGGAGCAAACGCTCCGGCGCAAGTTGTATACTTGTACCCTTATGAATCTGTACTGTAGTTAGGCGCTTCCTTTGTAATGTGGATGTCATGTGGATGACTTTCCTTAAGGGAAGCTGCAGAAATCTTAACAAATCTGCCTTTTTCTTTTAAATCTTCGATGGTTGGGCAACCACAGTAACCCATACCGGAACGAAGACCACCAAGAAGCTGGAATACCGTGTCTTCTACAAGACCCTTGTATGCAACTCGTCCTTCTACACCTTCCGGAACAAGCTTCTTAGCATTGGTCTGGAAGTAACGGTCTTTACTTCCGTTTTCCATAGCTGCGATGGAACCCATACCACGGTATACTTTGTATTTTCTACCCTGGAATAATTCGAATGTTCCCGGACTTTCGTCACATCCTGCGAACATGCTACCCATCATACATACGTTACCGCCTGCTGCGATAGCCTTTGTAATATCACCTGAGTATTTGATACCACCGTCTGCGATGATTGGAATGCCTGCTTCTTTTGCAACTGCATAACAATCCATGATAGCAGAAATCTGTGGAACACCGATACCTGCAACAACACGTGTTGTACAGATAGAACCAGGTCCGATACCAACCTTAACTGCATCAACGCCTGCTTCGATAAGAGCTTTCGTAGCTTCACCTGTAGCAACGTTACCTGCAATAACCTGAACATCAGGATAATTTTCTTTAATCATACGTACGCAACGGAGTACGTTTTCGGAATGACCATGTGCAGAGTCAAGTACGATTACATCAACCTTTGCTTTTACCAAAGCTTCTACACGGTCTAATACGTTAGCTGTAATACCAACAGCCGCACCACAGAGAAGTCTTCCCTGCTCGTCCTTTGCTGCTAACGGATACTTAATTGTCTTTTCAATATCTTTGATTGTGATAAGACCCTTTAAGTTATAGTCATCGTCTACAATCGGAAGCTTTTCTTTTCTTGCCTTTGCAAGAATCATCTTAGCTTCTTCTAATGTGATGCCTTCTTTTGCTGTAATAAGACCTTCGGAAGTCATAGACTCTTTAATCTTCTTCGTAAAGTCTGTTTCAAACTTAAGATCACGGTTGGTAATAATACCAACTAATTTTTTGCCTTCTGTAATCGGCACACCTGAAATACGGAACTTAGCCATTAAGTCATCCGCATCCTTTAATGTATGTTCCGGAGATAATGAGAAAGGATCGGTGATAACACCATTCTCAGAACGTTTTACCTTATCTACCTCTTCTGCCTGCGCTTCGATAGACATATTCTTATGGATGATACCGATACCACCCTGTCTAGCCATGGCAATTGCCATTCTGTGTTCTGTTACTGTGTCCATTCCGGCACTCATAAGCGGAATGTTTAACTTGATTTTCTTAGTTAAGTACGTTGAAACATCAATTTCATTTGGAATCACATTGGAATATGCAGGTACTAAGAGTACGTCATCAAATGTAATTCCTTCGCCGATAATCTGACCCATTTTCTTCTCCTCCTATGATATGTAAGTTAAAAATAAAAAGTAGATATAGTATCAAGCACCTATTCGGTAAATACCTTACGAGGTGCGATATTACGGATTGCTTTTATCATTTCTTCGCTTGGCTCAAAAATAATCTTATCCTTACCGCCAATATACATTACATATACGTCCTGCTCATGTTCCGCCTTGCGGGAGCTGTAATCAGATTCCTTATAATTGCGGTTTTTAAACTCGTCCAAACGATAAGAAGAAGCCGGTGCCAACATCTCGAGCTTTGTCATATCGTAAGTTGCCACTTTCTTTCTCTTCTGCATGGAATAAATAATATCCACATCCAATTCCTTATCAAAATAGGCATATTCATATTCCACCTTAGTACGTAAGCCGACAAAATAAGCGGCTACTCCCAAAAGTACCGCAAGAATCACTGAAATCAAACCAAAAAATAAAGACCACAATGCCATAAGGACCGTAGCGCACACAAGTACTACCCTAAGTACCTTAATTCCGATTGTTGTCTTCTGGTCTACCATTACTTCAATTACTGAATCGTTCATATCTGTTTGCCCTTTCTTTTGACTCCCTCACAAGACCTACATATACATGTCGATTTTTACTATCATATTACATTCAATCAAAAGTTGCAATGGGCAATTTATAAAAATTTAATACCTCTTTCGATTACTTTCGTTGACACATTCTACATTTCCTTTTAATATGATTAAAGCATTATATAAATAGGAAGAAAGGAAACCCTTATGGCAATTGGTAATTCCGTAAATGACGAAATCCGCGAACAGCAAAAAAAAGTATTACAGGAACAGGGGTTCAAAGGCAAATTAGAGTACTTTATCTATTATTATAAATGGCATGTAATCATTAGTGCAATTGTGCTTCTCTTCGGCGGCAGCATGATTTACCAGGTTTTAACACAAAAGGACGTTGCCCTCCAGGTTGTTTATGTAAATGGTTTTCCCAATGTAGAGAGTACGGAAATCATGGCAGATTTCCAAAAGACCATTTCCATTGACGAAAACAAAGAAGAAGTCCTCTTAGACTCTTCTTTCTATATTAATTCAGATACTCCGTCCTATTATGATCAGCAGAGCATCGAAAAGCTTTTAGTCATGTGTTCTGCGGGTAGCATTGATGTGTGCGTTGTTGACGAGGGATATTTTATGAACATGGCAGAAGCCGGGTATTTCTTAGATTTATCCACCGTTCTGTCGGACGAACAGATGGAACTCTATAAGGACAGAATCGTATGGTACGACTGCCCGGATAACATGACAGAGGGAGAAGAAGCCATTGCTATTGAAGTAACTGCTTCCCCTAAGCTGGTATCTACAGAGAGCTTTCCTAACACCAAATGCTACTATGGCATTATTGTTAACTCTGCTCATATTGAAAATTCACTCGCATATTTAGAATATATTGAAACTCCGTAATTTTCTGTTTCCTATCAGAAAACAAAGTTGCGTTTTCCTAATGACATAAAAACCGGTCACAGCACGTGACCGGTTTTTTATACTTTCTTATTCATAATAATGAAAAAACTAAGAGCATACTTTTATTACTCTTTATATCTCTATCTCACCATCAAAAACGGTCACTGCCGGACCCGTCATGTATACCAGGTTCTCCTCTCTGTCCCATTCAATATGAACGACGCCGCCAAGCACTTCCACATCTACGGCATTGTCCGTAAGTCCGTTTAAAATACAGGCAACCGCACTGGCACAACAGCCGGTTCCGCAGGCAAGAGTTTCACCCGTTCCTCTTTCGTATACACGCATCTTTATATGATTTCTGTCCACCACCTGTACAAATTCTGTATTGGTACGGTTCGGGAATTTCTCATGATTTTCAAAATACGGTCCGATTTCATTCACCGGAAAAGATGCGGTATCCTCAACAAATACTACTGCATGGGGATTCCCCATGGACACACAGGTCATTTCATATTCCTTATCCAGCACCGTAATCGGTTCTTTGATTACATTTTCTCCCTTGGCAATAACCGGTATTTCCTCCGGCTTTAAAATCGGGTTACCCATATTCACACGGACCTGCACTGCCTTACCATTCTCCACCGTAAGAACCAGATATTTTATCTTGCCCGCACTGACTACGGTAAACTCAGTCCGGTCCGTCAGACCATAATCATAAACATATTTACCCACACAGCGTATCCCGTTTCCGCACATCTCCGAACGGGAGCCATCCGCATTATACATTTCCATTTCAAAATCGGCTTCCTTAGCCGGATTAATGAAAATTGCCCCATCACTTCCGATTCCGAAATGTCTGTCACTAACCATCCTTACCATATCCGGCTTTCTCTCCTGCGGCACCTTCTCTGTAAAGCCGTTAATATATACGTAATCATTTCCGCATCCCTGCATTTTGGTAAATTTTATCTTCATATCGCATCCACACTCTTTCTATTCCGTATCAGAACTCCGAAACCTCTTATTCTGACCTGATTCCCTCTTTTTTGTATCTTACTATCCGTTTTACAATTTGTCCATACATTCCTACCCGGACTCATACAAAAACTTCTTCCCCTACTAATTGGAATACTTTCCCTCCTCCTCCCATATAATGTATAAATCATCTGGAGAATTTGTCATGAGTGGAAAAACAAAAATCGTAGTATTAAAAATGAAAGAATTAGTCTGTGCCGGAATTTTCCTCGCACTTGGTATACTTGCCATTATCCTGTTAATCATTACATCCAAGGAAAATACCCCCGTTTCAGATACCCCGGCAGACTCCTCTGCCATCTATGTTCCGGGCACCTATACAACTGCCATGACCCTAAACGGCAGTCAAGTGGAACTGGCCGTTACTGTAGACGAAACAGCCATTCTCTCCATCGAATTAAAAAATCTGGACGAAACCATCAGCGTTATGTACCCTCTCATGGAACCGGCCCTGGAAGAACTTGCTGACCAAATCATGGAGACCCAATCCATCAACAATATAGAATATTCCTCCGATAACCTCTACACCTCAACCGTCCTCTTAAATGCCATCACCGCCTCCCTTGGGCAGGCTGCAATCCCAACGGCAGACAGCACGGACGCCCAATAGCCCCACCACCCATCCGCCGCAGCCGGCAGTGCTACAGGGGGGCCTTGGGAAACTTTTCAGACAATGGGTAGAACCTCTTCCTCTTTCCGACTTAAGCACCAACGCACCGGGAAATTGTCTGAGAGGAGGACCGGCAGAAGGGTACTTTTTTATTCCGTTATACAATTGCGGAACAACTAGAGCGGATTTTCTTTTCTATCGGACGCCGCTCCAAGTAACTCGCGCCGGACAGATATATTAAAATGTAAAATGCGCGTTACACGCGCAACGGTAAATTCAAAAAGCACGTTCTGACATGCTAGCATGTCAAGGCGTGCTTTTTTGAATTGTTATGCTGCTTTGCAGCATAATTTTACATTTTAATTATCTTAGGCGCTCAAACATCCTTTCCGCGGCTGATAGAAAAGGAAATCCGCCAAGATGTTCTCACAATTGTCTAAAAGTCATTCGAAAGTACCCTCCTGCCGTCTCTCCTCGAGTTTATTTCCATTAGGTGCGTTGCTTGGTGCTTAATGGAAAGAGGCTAGAGGTTCTTGCATTGTATGACTGTTTCCCAAGGCCCCCCTGTGGCACTGCCGGCTGCGGCGGATGGGTGGTGGGGCTATCAGGCGTCCAGACTGTCTACTTCTGTCATCCAGGCTGTAACGGAAGCGTCAGATGGCATGGAGAGATCTCCGCGAGGGGAGACGCCTACGGTGCCGACTTTCGGTCCGTCCGGGAGACAGGAGCGCTTAAATTGCTGGGAGAAGAAACGGTAGTAGAACTTTTTGAGCCACTTAAGGATGGTGGCGGCGTCGTATTCTCCCGCAAAGGTCTGCTTTGCCATACGGTAAATCTTGGATGGAGAGAAACCGTGACGAAGCATATAGTATAGGAAGAAGTCGTGGAGTTCGTATGGTCCCACGAGGTCTTCTGTTTTCTGAGCGATAACACCGTCTACCGGAGGTAATAATTCCGGGCTTACCGGAGTGTCGAGCACGTCCAGAAGGACTTTTTGTAAGTCTGATTCACAGCAGCATTCCGCATAGTAGCCAACGAGGTGACGTACTAAGGTTTTTGGAATGGCACCATTTACTCCGTACATGGACATATGGTCACCGTTGTAGGTTGCCCAGCCAAGTACCAGTTCGGAAAGGTCACCGGTACCGATTACCATGCCACCGCACTGATTGGCAATGTCCATGAGTACCTGGGTACGTTCTCTGGCCTGAGCATTCTCATAGGTAACGTCGTGATTATCCATGCTCTGTCCGATATCTTCAAAATGCTGGGTTACTGCTTTCTTAATGTCCACTTCCTGTAAGGAACAGCCTAAGGTTTTTGCAAGTAAACAGGCATTGTCATAGGTTCTGTCCGTGGTTCCGAAGCAAGGCATGGTAACTGCCATAATATTGCTACGGTCCAGATTCAATAAATCAAAAGCTCTCACCGTAACCAACATGGCAAGAGTGGAATCCAAACCTCCGGATACCCCTACTACTGCGCTCTTACATTTGGTATGCTCCAAACGTTTCTTTAATCCGTTTGCCTGAATTGCAAAGATTTCTTCGCAACGCTGTACGCGTTCATTCTCATCCTTTGGTACAAATGGGAAACGTGCAAAGGTACGGTCTAACTTTGTTTCTTCTATATTTAAAACAAATTCTGTACATGTGTATTCTGCTGCCACATCCACCTTAAAAGAAGAGGCTCTGCGACGTGCATTCATTATCCGTGCAATATCAATATCTGCATAAATGGTTTGTCCCGCAAATCTCTCAGACTCTGCAAGAATGGTTCCGTTTTCTGCAATTATATGATGTCCGCCAAATACCACATCCTGTGTGGATTCTCCTTCTCCGGCACCGGCATATACATAACCGCAAAGCAAACGGGAAGAGGTTGCCTTGAGTAACTGTCTGCGGAACCCGGCTCTGCCAATCACATCATTAGATGCGCTTAGATTCACCAACAGATTGGCACCCGCAAGAACATGGTAGGTTCCCGGATTAATGGCTGCACATAAATCTCCGCCGATTTCACAACCGATGCAAAGACCGTCCTCTGTTACGAAAAGCCGGTTGGTACCGAATGGAACCGCTTTTCCGTCAAACAGGACTGTTGTGGTTGCGCTCTGTCCAAAGGTAAAATATCTTCCCTCACAGCTTCCGTCAGCACCCACAGCCTCTGTTTTAGGCACAATACCAAGCAGTTCTCCTCTGTTAATTACTGCTGCTGCGTTGTAGAGATTTCCCTTCCATTCAAATGGAAATCCCACAAACACAATGGCATCCACATCTGCCGAATAAGCAATAATCCGTTTTACTTCTTCTTTACAGCTTTTGATTAACTGCTCCTGATAAAACAAATCCCCGCATGTATATCCTGATAATGCAAGCTCCGGAAACACAATTACCTTGGCTCCCTTCTTTGCACACTCATCCATTTTATCCATAATCGCCTTGGAATTGTATTCCGGATTGGCTACCTGAATCTTAATTCCTGCTGCCGCACATTTGATAAATCCATCTTTCATGCTTTTTTACCGGCCTTTCTATGTGTCAATACACATGTGCTCTTCCTATTTTCTTTTCGCACGCTTTAATAATCCCTGCAATTCTTCAATGGAAAAGGTATAGTTTGTATTGCAAAAATGGCAATTTACTTCAACCGGCTTGCCGTCTGCAATCATATCCTTCAATTCCTTTTCCCCCACACTTACCAATGCTTTTTCGATTCTTTCCTTGCTGCAATTACAGCTAAATTCTACCGGAAGGGTATCGGTAAACTCTATGTCCATTCCTTCCAATACTTTCTTAAGCATATCCTCCGGTGTCATTCCTTCATCCAACATAGTGGTAACCGACGGAATCTGTGTCAGGTTCTTCTCCAATTTCTCAATAACCGCATCATCTGCAAACGGCATTAACTGGATAATAAATCCCCCTGCCTGTCTTACATTGGCAAGCTCCTTATCCATTAATACCCCAAGTCCTACCGAAGAAGGCACCTGCTCGGAGCTGGCAAAATAATAAGTAAGGTCTTCTGCTATTTCTCCGGTATTGATTACCGTCTGTCCGCAGTAAGGTTCCTTTAATCCCATATCCTTGGTTACCTGTAGCATACCATACCCAACTGCGGCACCCACATCTAATTTCCCTGCATAATTCGGTGGCAGCATAACGGAAGGATTGCCTACGTAACCCTTTACTTTTCCCAGAGAATCCGCTGTTACGATAATTCCTTCAATAGGGCCGTCGCCCTGGAACTGAATCGTTACCAATTCATTTTCTCCCTTCAGCATAGCTCCCATCATGGCGCCGGCTGTCAGAGTTCTTCCCAAAGCTGCCGATGCAACCGGGCTCAAATTGTGAGCTTCTCTTGCCTTTTCAACCGTATTTCTTGTTGTCGCCGAAAAAGCACGGATCTGTGCATTTCCCGCTGTTGCTCTTACTATATAATCTGTCATTTTCTTCTCCATTCTATTCCGATAGTCTAGGTACATCCGCATATTTTATGATGCAATACCCTATTTCCCGTTTTCACGGGCTATCATATAAACCCGCTCCGTTTCCTCTGTTACTTCCATAAGTGTATCCGCATCCTGCGTGGAAATCAGTTCAAGTCCTGCTTCTTCCAGATATGCCTGCATTTCCTCCACGGTATACCCCCGCTGATAATGGGTTTCTTCAAATCTGCGGAATAACTCCCCTTCTTTTACAAAGAACGTAACATCGTACTCATTAATCCGCTCTTCTTCATGATAATAGTTTTCCCAAATGAAACTGCAATCCTCTCTATTCTCAGCGATAGTAGTATCACCGATTACATCCCGGTATTTATGAACCGTATTAAAATCAAAGATAAACAATCCCTTCGGGTCAAGATAATTATTTACCAATCGGAACGTCTCTATTACATCCTCTTCTTCCAACAGATAGTTTAGGGAATCACACACGCTGACCACTGCCTTTACCGTGCCATACAATTCAAATTCCCTCATATCCTGTAACAGATACAAAATAGAAAGACCGGATTCTTCCCGTTTTTCCATGGCACGGGAAAGCATCTCTTCGGAGTAATCCACCCCTATCATATCATAGCCTTCTTTTGCTAAAAGTTCTGTTAATGTTCCGGTTCCACAACCCAAATCCAGCACAAGGTCTTTCTCAATCCCATATCGTTTTAAAATGCCCACAATCAATTCACACCATCTGTCATATGGCGTATTATCCATAAGGGTGTCGTACACAAGGGCGAAATCACTATATGCTTCCATTCCTCACTCCAAATAGACCGCTTACAAGACCGGTCCTTTTATCTGTCTTTTAAGTACTCTGCTAAAAATGCCAGCACGGCATCCATCTGTTCATCTGTTCCGATGCTGATTCGAAGATAATTATCAATACGTGGTTTATTGAAATAACGGACAATAATTCCATCTTTACGCAATGCCTCAAATAATTCTTTCGCCGGAACTCTCTTATGTGCCGCGAAAATAAAGTTGGTCTTAGAATCTGCAAATGTAAAGTCCAATTCTTTTAATCGTGCCTTGGTACGTTCCCGGGTATCAATCACCTTCTGTACCGTCTCTGTAAAATATGCCTTGTCCTTTAACGCAGCACAGCCAATGGCTTCTGTCAGGCGGGTAATGGTATAGGAATTGAACGAAAACTTCACATCATTCAAATATTGAATCAATTTTGCAGAGCCGAATGCACAGCCGATACGGATACCGGCAAGGGCCCGTGACTTAGAAAATGTCTGCACTACCAAAAGATTCTCATACTTTTCAATTAATGGTAATACACTCTTGCCACCAAAATCCACATACGCTTCATCAACAATTACCACAACATCCGGATTCTTCTGAATGATTTCCTCTACCATGGATAAATCCTCCTCCACACCCGTAGGCGCGTTTGGATTTGGGAAAATCACTCCACCGTTTTCCTTAAAATAATCTTCTTTGTTGATGGAAAAATCATCCTTAAGAGGCTGCACCTCATAAGGAATTCTATATAAGTCTGCCCAGACATCATAAAAAGAATATGTAATATCCGGGAACAGAATCTTCTTATCCGAATTAAAAAAGGTTAAAAATGCCATGGCAAGCACGTCGTCAGAACCCACTCCGACAAATACATTCTCCGGTTTAAGTCCATAGGTATCTGCAACACATTCTGTCAGATTGGTAATATTCTGATCCGGATATAAACGAAGGGTATCATAGTCAAACTCTGCAATTGCCTTTTGAATCCCCGGAGCCGGCGGATACGGAAACTCATTGGTATTTAATTTAATAATATCCAGTCTCTTTGGCTGCTCCCCTGCTACATACGGAACTACTTTACGCACATTTTCTTCCCATTTCATACGGTCATCTCCTCACATGCTATTTTACACACTGATGATTTTACTCCATTTCCCTGTCATTGAAAAGCCTTTATAATAAGGAAATTTCAATCTCACGCTCTGCCTGCTTAATAAAACAAAGCTCTTCCGGAAACAAAAAGCAAATATCCTCCCCTTTGTTAAGCAATAAGAATAAGTGACTCAGACGGAACTTAAAATGTGTCGTCACGCATTTTTCTAATAGAGGATAGGAGACCTTTACTTCAAAGCGGCCTTCCCTTCTATGTATCCAGAATCTTCCCATGTACTCCATTTCTCCGTCCATATTTTCTGCTTCAATTGCAATCGTATACAGCAAAAGAATCACAAGAAAAGCAAGCAGTCCGGCTGCCAATAAAATACCGGAAGCCAATACTACCGCATCCCTCCAATCCCAACCTGCTTCTACCGTCTGTACCTCGATAGGACTCGGCGGTTCTATTCTCTCCTCTTCTGTCACAACCCTTTGTATCACTTCCTGCTCTGCTTCTTCTGTTTCTTCCATAATAACAACCGGTTCTTCTATGGTTTCCTTTTCTGTTTTGATTTCCGTAACAACCGGGAGTTCAATAATAGGAAATGCATTGACTTCCACGATATCATAGCACCAGTTTCCCGCCTTATCGCGTACCGTCACCTGATAACTTCCGTTTTCGGTTACTATTTTGGACTTCTCTGCTCCATAGGTAACTCCCTTATCCCAGGAATAGGCATTTTCCGGCAATCCGGAATAGGCATCCCATGCCTGCGCGGTCAATCTGACCTGCATATCCCGTCCTGCCCCTAACACTTCCGAAGACAGGGCTACCCATGGCTCTTCCCTATCAATCTGCTTAATCTTAATGGTTTGGGAGGTCCGGTTATCATTTTTATCACGGGCAATTACAGTAATGGTCTGATTCTTGTCATATTCCAATTTCCCTTTGTTTGACCATGTATTTCCATTATCCGTGGAATACCATAATTCCTCTAACCCTATACCCTCACTGCCATCTTCATTTATATCCTTTGCTCTCAGCTTAATAATTACATTTTTCTGCGTCCACGATTCCGGCTCCATTTTATATAGTATCTCCGGCCCGGTACAGTCTATATTGGTAACCATTTCTTCCCAATGCACTTCATTTCCCAATGCATCCCGTACCGCAATAGAAATAGTGCCATTCTTTGTAACCGGAAGAGTATTGTCCCTGGTCCATGTCTGTCCGCCATCATAGGAATAGGCTTCTTCATGCAATCCGCTTCCTTCCCTTCCATCCGGCTGCAAATCTTTCGCCGTAACTGTAATTACAGTATCTTTGATATTCTTTGTCCTATCGTATTCCACTGATTCAATGGTTGGCTCGAAGCAATCCACATTATAAAAACTCACTTCGTATGCGGATTGATTCTCCAAAGCATCCCTTACCAAAATGGAATGGGTGCCATTATCCATATATAAAAAGGTGTTCTCTGTTGTCCAATTCTCTCCCCCGTCATAGGAGTACGGCATTTCATGGAGTCCGCATCCATCACTTCCATCCGGTTGCAAATCCGCCACATCGATAATGGTTACCGCTACTCCATCCTTGGTCCAATCTGCTTCCGGAGTCTGTGCATGGGCACGGATAACCGGTGCTGTCACATCAACATTACGTACCTCCACACTAAGGATAGCCGCTCCCGTGTTGGCATTGGCATCGGCATTCAGCTGCAGGGTATATACTCCGCTCTCCTGCACCTTATAAATAGTATCTTCTGTTGCGCTTTTGCCATTCCAAATATATGGCCGTTCTGACACCCCCATACCACCGTCTGCCCGGTACGAGCCTGTCAATGTCAATTCTCGCACCCACTTGTCCGTACTCTTTTCTATACTAAGACTTCCAACCATGGTATCTGTGCCTTTGTTACATCCCAAATCGTAATAGGTGTAACTGACTGTCTTTGTCTTTTCATGCCAGCAACCTCTCCCCGACTGGTCCCCATAATATCCGGCACCGCACCGGTTGCATTGGGTCTTATCATAAGATGCATAATAAACCATGGTTCCGCCACATTTTTCTGTGGTAGTCTTACTGCCGGTTCTTTTTACGCTATAACATCCGCCGCCACCGGAACCTCCCGTATGTTGGTGATAGATGTTTTGGGTGAAAATTATTTTTTCTTCTGTTGTTTCAGGAGCATCCGCCGTCTCACTTACCTGTTCCTGTGATTCACCATTCTCTTGTGCATATCCTGTTATTTTGGGAAAACAAATCATGGTACTTACTAGTACCATAAGAAAAAAGAAACTCCGGAGAACCTTCACCGGAGTTGATACCTTGTTAAAAATAGACATACTACCTCCTGTCAATTTATTCAAATTCACAAAAGATAGTAGGTTTATTTTATTGTTTTTCGCATAAATTGTAAAGTAGGAAATTAGTAATAATTCCATTCGTCAGAAACCACAAACGAACCCATTATTCATCGCCAGATCTGACACTCGTTCCGAACTTTAGTCTATTACCTTGACAAAGCGCCGCGATATTTGTAGAATGATTTTATCATTTTTAAGGGGGAACATTATTATGTTATCAAGAGCCGAACTTAAGGCACAGGCAAAACAGCAGTTAAAAGGAAAAGTATGGTGGTTGTTCTTATGTACACTCATCGTTTCCGGTATTTCCATGATTCTTGGTATGATTCCGGTTGTTGGTGTTATCGCTACATACATTATTGCACCTGCACTTTCTATGGGTCTTACCATGGTATACTTAAGCGTTACATATGGAGAAGAAGTACAGATTAATATGCTTTTTGATGGTTTCCGTGGAAAACTCTTCGGTAAATCCATTGCATTATTCTTATTAATCATCCTCTATACTATGCTTTGGTCCTTACTTTTCATAATTCCTGGTATCATCAAAGGATATTCTTATTCTATGGCTTTCTATATTTTAGCTGAGAATCCTGACATGACTGCTAATGAAGCGATTACTGAAAGTAGAGAAATCATGAATGGTCACAAATGGGAGCTCTTCGTATTGGGCTTATCCTTCATTTTATGGGCATTCGCAATCGTATTTACATTAGGTTTTGCTGCAATTTATGTAGAACCATACATGCAGTTAACAATTGCTAACTTCTACCACAACATCAAGCGTCAGCCTGTAGCTGAACCGGTTGCTTACGATGCACCTGTTGTAGAAGCAGAAGTAGTAGAATAATATTGATTTACAACTGAATAATAAAATACCAAAAGGCTTCGGAAATTCCGAAGCCTTTTTATTGTTTTACAAATCGCCAAATGCATCCTTTAACTGATTCATCGCTTTAATAAGTATACTTCTTGGGCAGGCAATGTTAACACGCTCAAACATAGCGCCTTCCTCTCCAAACATTGTGCCGTCATCCAGCCAAAGCTTGGCTTCATGAAGCATTTTGTGTTCCAGTTCTTCCGGTGTCATATCATAAGCCGTAAAATCAAGCCACACAAGATACGTTCCCTCCGGCTCAATCAATCTAATTTTTGGAAGATTCTCTTTCAAGAACTCCCTTACATATGCAATGTTTTCCCAAAGATATTCCTTCAGTTCATCCATCCATTCAGCGCCCTTTTCATAGGCAGCCCTTCCTGCAACCAAGGCTAATGTGCCGGATTCATCATAAGGAATTGTGTGAATCTCCTGTTCCACTTTCTTACGCACTGTTTCATCCGGAATGAAAATATGGGATAACTGTAAACCAGCCAGATTAAAACTCTTACTCGGTGCCGTACAAATAATGACATGGTCCAAATAGTCCTCTGTCAGCTTGGCAAGTACCGTATGCTCATGTCCCGGATATACAAAATCACAGTGAATCTCATCGCTGACAATGAAAACATTATGGCGCTTACAGATTTCTACCACTCTTGTAAGTTCCTCCACGGTCCATACACGTCCTACCGGATTATGAGGGCTGCAAAGAATAAACATTTTCACCTGATTCTCTATGATTTTCTGCTCCATATCCCCAAAGTCCATTTCATAGCGGCCTTCCTTTAACACAAGGGGATTATTAATACACACTCTCTCATTATCTACAATCACTGCTTTAAACGGATAGTATACCGGCTGCTGAATCAAAATGGCATCACCCTTATTTGTCAATGCCCTTACTGCCATGGATATGGCAAACACCACCCCCGGTGTTTTCACAATCCATTCTCCCTTGGCATCCCAATGAAAACGGGTACGAAACCAATTCGCAACAATTTCATAATATTCTTCCTTCGGAACACTGTATCCGAAAGCTCCATGGGCTACACATTCCTGCATGGCTTCCAAAATCTCCGGTGCTGTCTGAAAATCCATATCCGCAACCCACATAGGAATTACATCTTCCGGCACGCCCCATTCCTTTGCACAATCATATTTAAGAGAGTTAGTATTATAGCGATTAATTACTGTATCAAAATTGTACTTCATATAATTCCTTCCTTTTTGAAACGGCACGCCTAAGCGTGCCGTCTGATGTCTTTATCTTTTCATTTATTCTCTACACTTGTCATTCTGTTACATAAATGGATTATAGAATCTGTCCCCATCTATAAATGTAATCACAAGGGAAGCTACCACAAATACGATTAAAAACACCAGTGTCAGGTAATCGTTTCGCTTGAGTTTGCGTCCTGAATACCATGTACGCTTCTTATTTTTACCAAATCCACGAAGTTCCATGGCATTACTTACCACATCAATACGGTCCATGCTGGAGAATATCAATGGGAAAATAATATTACTCATACTTTTTACACGTTCCAATAAAGGAGCCTTCTTGGACATCTCAATTCCACGTGCTTCCTGAGCATGCTTAATCTTGGTGAAATCACTCTGCACATCCGGAATATACCGAAGGGCAATTGCCATGGCATACCCTACTTTATAGCTGACACCAATATAGGATAAGCTGGCGGCGAATTCGCTCGGATTGGTAGTTACGATAAACATCAATACTACCGGAATGACCGAAAAATACTTAAGCATTACGTTAAATTCGTAAAACAACTGTTCTTTTGTTATGATGTAAAAATCCGTAATCCGAAATAATTCCGTCTGCGTTCCGTATATTTTGACACCTTCCATTGGTGCCAAACAAAAAATAGCAAACAGATTAAGGCAAAGGAACAATAAAATGAATAGGAATACCGTACCCACCTGATGCCAATCCGTCTTCGATACCTTGAAAATCACCAGACTGCTTACCAACATAAAGAGTAAAACCCTTGTGTCATAGGTAAGCATACCCACAACCGACCAAAGTAAAAAGAAAGTAAGCTTGGTAATACCGCTCAATCTATGAATCCAGGTATCTTTTTCTTCGTATGTTAAAATCCTTGCCATACGCTATTCCTCCTGTGATTCTCTTTTTATTTTTTCAAAATAGATAAACCTGTCTGCTAACGCGGAAGGATTATCTATGCCACATTTTACTGCCAAATCATAAAGGGATGTCTTCTTCAAATATGCTCTATCTGCCAATTCTTCATTGGTAAGAACCTTAGCCGGCGTATCGTCGCAAAGAAGTTCTCCGTCTGCAATTACAATGGCTCTGTCCGTGTACTCCAACATCAAATGCATGTCATGAGTAATCATAACAATGGTAATTCCCTGTTCTTTGTTGAGCCTACGCAAAAATTCCATAATTTCCGTATAGTGGAAATAATCCTGTCCCGCCGTTGGCTCATCCAAAATAATCATCTTCGGATTCATTACCAAAATAGAGGCAATGGTCACACGCTTTTTCTGACCAAAGCTGAGTGCAGACACCGGCCAATTACGCATCTGATACAAGCCGCAAATCTTTAATGTTTCATTCACACGTTCCTTAATTTCTTCTGCCGGTACACCTCTTACCTGAAGTCCCAATGCCACTTCATCAAAAATCATCGGCTTGCTTATCATCTGGTTAGGATTCTGCATAACAAGTCCGATGCGCTCACCTCTTTCCTTAATGGAAAGTGGCGCGATATCCTCGCCTTCATATAAAATACGTCCGCCTGTCGGCTCATAAAAACCGCAAATCAAATTGGAAAGCGTTGTCTTTCCGGCGCCGTTTTTACCGACGATGCTAACCATTTCACCCTCATAGAGAGTAAAATCAATATTTTTTAAAATCTGTTTTCTCAAATCGTAAGAGAAACTCAGATTTTCGATTTTCAATAATTCTGTTTTACTTACATCCTTTATTGGAAGTGTTACCTGTTCAAACCATGCCTGCATTTTTTCTTTATACGGTTCCATATCCATGGTTTCAATCTTCGCAGGATGGGTATGTTCTAAAATTTCACAACCGGCATGTTTTAACGCCGCAATATAAAGAGGTTCACGAATACCTTGTTTTATCAATATGTCCGTTGTCAACAGTGCATCCGGGGTGAAATCAGCCTGAATTCTTCCTTCCCCAAATACAATCACTCTGTCCACATTCCGATACAAAGCGTCCTCTAAACGATGTTCGATAATAATTATGGTAGTATTATTTTTTTTCTGAATATCATCAATCAAAGCAATCGCCCTTTTGCCCGTTGCCGGGTCCAAATTGGCCAAAGGTTCATCAAACAACAAAATATCCACGTCATCTACCATAACACCTGCCATGGATACACGCTGTTTCTGTCCTCCCGAAAGAGCAGTTGGTGCCTGCTTAAGTAAGTCAGTAACATCCACTTCTTTCGCCACCGCATCTACTCTTGCAAACATTGCTTTTGGCTCCACCAAATCATTTTCCAATGCAAATGCAATGTCTTCTCCTACAGTAAGTCCGATAAACTGTCCATCCGTATCCTGTAACACGGTCCCCACAATTTTGGACATACCAAAAACACCCGCTTTTGCAGGCTCTACACCGCCTACTGTCAGGCTTCCCTTACTTTCCCCGGCATAAGAAAATGGAACCAATCCATTGATACAATGGGCAAGCGTTGACTTGCCGGATCCGGACGGTCCCACTATAAGAACCTTCTCTCCCGGATATATGGATAAATTAATGTCCAGAAGAGTCGGTTCTACTTGTGCTCGATATTTAAAAGTATAATCTTTAAATTCGATGATTGGATTCATGTACTACTTAATCCTCTTTTGCTAAACTTGATGATTTTGCACCAATCTTGGAGTAAGCTACTGCAAGAAGTGTGCCGAGAACACCAGCAACAACAATGTTACCGATGAATGCAAAGATACCCTGTACAAATACCTTGTTTGCCGGTTCTGCATAAATTAATATGTCAAGAACAGGAGCTACAACGATCCATGCAACAGCATTTGCAATTACCTGAACAACGTTAAATAAGATGATGGCTTTTTTGTCAAATCCACCTTCTTTAATTGCAAACTTCTGGATGAAGAGACCAAGGATAATACCATATACTGCATCCGGGAATACCCAGCTCCACCAAACACCACCATAGAATAATGCATCGCCTAAAGCATGTCCGATAAGACCGATTGCACCACCTACTACAGGTCCGAATACTGCTGCAAAGAATGAAAGGATTGCAACACGTGACTGTAAGGATGTGTTAGGAATGATACCGAATGGCACCTGTACATTAGTAAGTACTACGAAAAGTGCTGTTCCAATACCAATAGCTACAACTTCTTTGATACCAAATTTTGTCTTCATGATGAGTTCCTCCTCATAAGTATTGTGAAGTTTTATGTATCTGTTACCGCATCTTCATTTTATGCAGCAACACTACCAAATTAACTATATTCCATTTTTCGATTTTTTTCAATTCTTTCGCTTAAAATCCACACTTGTTTTTTCCAAAAATCTGACACATTTTTTCCTATAAATAATGATGATTTATCCCAAATGTTTTTCTATCTTTCGAATTCCATATCGGAAGCAAATGAAGTGTACCAATAATGTGACCGTCCATGTAATCGGATACGAAATATACAGCATTTCCAAACTGCGGAACCACTGAAATACCGTGAATATCCAAACCACTCGCAACCCACAGGCTCCGATTAGCGACACAATCATCGGCATAATGGAATATCCCATACCTCTGATACTTCCTACCAATACATCCATAACACCACACAAAAAGTATAGGGACAAAATATACAACAAACGCAAATGACCGTATGCAATCACTTCCGCATCTGTTGAATAAAGTGCTAAGAGTTCATCTGCAAAAAAGAGTCCTGCACCACCCATAACAGCACCGGTTACTGTTACACAGCCTCCACAAATCCACATAATCTTTTTCACTCTATCAAATTTCTTAGCTCCCATATTCTGGCTGGTAAAGCTAAGGGCTGTCTGATGGAAGGAATTCATGGCATTGTATACAAATCCTTCTAAATTAGCTGCTGCCGTATTGCCTGCAACTGCAATAGAGCCGAAGGAATTGACCGAGGACTGAATCAGTACATTGGAAATGGAAAACACAGCTCCCTGAAAGCCTGCCGGTAATCCCACGCGCAAAATTCTGATTACTTTATCCTGATATAAATGTATTTTCTTAAGTTCCAGACGGTAACTGCCCTGTTCCAGCATAAGACAACGGATTACCATTCCCGCTGAAATAAACTGGGAAATGATGGTTGCCAAAGCAACACCTTCTACTCCCATTCCCATAACAACAATAAAAAATATATTCAAAACCACATTAACCACACCTGCAAACAGCAGATAATACAATGGTCTCTTGGTATCCCCCACAGCTCTTAAGATAGCACTTCCAAAGTTGTACAAAAGCATCCCCGGCACACCAATGAAATATATCTGCATATACCTGACCGCATGTGGCAGAATCTCATCCGGCGTTCCCATTAAGGAAAGCAACGGGCTTGCCAGCACATAGCCACCCACGCCCAAAATGACACCGCTAATCAGACTCAACCCTATGGATGTATGAACCGTCTGTCCCAATTCTTCTCCACGGTTTGCCCCATAGTAATGCGCCACCAAAACATTGGTTCCCACGGACATTCCCACGAATACATTAATCAAAAGATTAATCAAAGAGGATGTGGCTCCCACAGCCCCCAGGGCTACACTTCCCGCAAACCGGCCTGCCACCACCATGTCCGCCGCATTAAATAACAACTGCAAAATTCCGGACAATATAAGGGGAATTGCAAATACCAATATCTTCCCAAACAATGGTCCGTTACACATATCTATTTCATATTTCCGGGCACTCATGACTTCTTCGCCTTTCTATTTATTATCTGTTGTTTATTTATTGTGCTACTATGAGGATTTAACTGAAAGAAACATTTTATTACTCTTTTAGTGCCATTATGTTCCTATTTTGTTATTGTACTCCTTTTATGTGTAGGTTTCCACTTGTCTGATTTAATTATTGTGACTTGTTCTTTCAACTTGAACCGATTTTCTGTTCTTATTTTCTTTATTTTGGGGTAATTTCTTGTTGCTTTAGGCAATCGACGAAATAAAATTTGTTACTGCCTAATCCTGTGTTCCTTTACAAACCTTTACTATGAAATTTTACGTTTTTTAGGCAATGAGAGCAAAATCTGTCGCTACTGCCTAATCCCTTTCCATTTTCAAGCTTTTGATATGACTTTTTGTGATTCATTAGGCAATAGGAAAATTATTTGGCTCCCCTAGACACAAAAGCAAGTTTTTGTGTCTGTCTGGCGTGAGTTTTTCTCTTATTGCCTAAAATGACTTGGCAAGTTTACATAACGCGATGCATTTGGGTAGTTTTTAGGCGGTGAGGAGTAATTTT
>JAZSEL010000096.1:0-22802 GCA_045531685.1 Lachnospiraceae bacterium
CCTCACCAAAATTCCCGTCAATAAAATAGAGCATACCACAGGGGCATACTCTAAAATGTTTCCAAAATGTTTCCAAAGCTGAATGAGGTACGAAAAAGCTCCTTTCTATGCGGGTTTCAAAAACGGATTAGAGTTCAAGTCCCTTCATCCGCATCAAAAAAGCTTTGTAAACCTTTGGTTTACAAAGCTTTCTTCGTTATATATACTTTTCTTATCGACTATCTAGCTTCCCATAATCCATGGAGATTGCAATATTCATATGCTGCCACTACCTTTTCTCCATCCACCAATCTGAATTCTGCTTTTGGAGCGTCTGTATGACTTAAATATACTCTCTGACTGCCGTTTGTTGTTTCAATTACAATCCACTGAATGTAATGTGCTTCTGTCATAGGATGTTCTACTGAACCAACCTCTACAATAACTTTATCCCCATCCACTGTTACAACCGGTACATGCTTTTCCTGCGCACCATCCGATGTCCCCGGAATCAGCTCTGTCATTTGTTGTCCGCAACATACCACCCGTATTTTACTATCCTTAACGTGCTCGATAATGTTCCCACAAAGCTCACATTCAAAAAATTTCATGAAATACCCTCCTTTTATCTATTAAAAAAATAATCTAACATCTTATTCTATCATGACACCAACCTCTTTGGAGAGTTTATTCACCGCAGGAAAAAACACATTATTTACTTACAATAGCCACTCTCCTCATATGAATAAATTTATATTCAAGGAAATTATATCATATCTGTACTTTAAATTGTTATTCTCCTACTATATCTTCAAAACCTGAAAATCAGTAGGTATGAAATATAAGAAAAATACCTACGAGATTAATTATTTCCTTTATCTCGTAGGTAAAAATCTCAAATATAACGGTTTCTTCTTAAGGCTAAGACCTGAAAAGTGTTCAAAAAAGGGGATTTTTACCTACTAAAAACATCATTTCATAATATCAAGTAGGTAAAAATTGTTTACATAACTCATTTTTCTCTATTTTAAGTCATTCCACATGTTCTCGCGACTCAAAATTCCCTATTTCAAGCTTCTCTACATTCTTCAGTACATACATATCTTGCGCCTTTCTACTCCACATCGCCAATCTTACTGATAATATCCTTATTAATTCTTACCATAAAGATACCGGTCATAATTAGTGACATTATCTCGGCAATTGGGAACGCCCACCATACATAGTTCACCTCTCCCAGGCGTGCCAATAAGTAAGCGGCAGGAAGAAGTACTACTATCTGTCGGCAAATGGAGTTAATCATGCTGTATACGGCATTACCAAGTGCCTGGAACACGGTTCCGCAGATAATACATACTCCGGCAATTGGGAAATGGATACTGATAATCCGTAAAGCAGGTACACCCATCTGAAGCATATGGTCGGATGCATCAAAGAGCATAAACAGCTTATCCGGAACAAGTTGGAAAATAATCAAACCAATACACATGATTCCAACCGCATATATAATGCTGAGCTTTACAGTCTTGATTAAACGGCTTCTCTTCTGTGCTCCGTAGTTGTAAGCAACAATTGGTACCATACCGTTGTTCATACCAAAGATTGGCATAAAGATAAAGCTCTGCAGTTTGAAGTAAACACCGAATACCGCCGTTGCTGTTGTGGAAAAAGCAATTAATATCTGGTTCATGCAAAATACCATAACAGAACCGATGGACTGCATGATAATGGATGGGATACCGACTACATAAATCTGCTTGATAATAGCTCCGTCCGGTCGGAATCCTTTGAACGAAAGTTGTACTTCATGATTCTTTTTATGATTGATAATCATAGCCGTAATTCCTGCTGCAATCTGTCCGACAACTGTTGCAATCGCAGCACCGGCTACTCCTAACTTCGGCATTCCTAAAAGACCAAAAATCAAAATCGGGTCCAAAATAATATTGGTTATGGCACCGATTAACTGTGTAATCATGGTATAGAAGGTATTTCCCGTTGACTGTAATAATCTCTCAAATACAAACTGAAAATAGATGCCAAAGGAAAACATGCACACGATACTCAGATAGGTTACACCATGCCGGATAATTTCCGTATCCGCTGTCTGTGCCAAATAAAATGGTTTTACCACAAATATTCCTACTAACAGAAATACAATGGCATTGCATACCATCAAAAATACCGCATTGACTGCACTGGAATTTACCTTTTTAAAATCCTTTTCGCCCAACGCCCGGGAAAGCACTGCATTCAAACCAACACAGGTTCCTGCACCAAGAGCAATCATCAACTGCTGAATCGGAAATGCTAAGGACACAGCGGTTAAAGCATCTTCACTGATTCTTGCAACAAAAATACTATCTACTATATTATAAAGAGCCTGCACCAGCATGGATAACATCATTGGTAACGACATGGTTAACAACAACTTGTTTACCGGCATAACTCCCATTTTATTCTCTGTTACGGGTGCCTGTTCTGCCCCACATAAAACCTTATTTTCTTCCATTCTTTCTCCTCATTCATTGCGAAAGCCTTAGGGTATCATTGCCTTTCTATGTGCTTACGCATCTTCCTTTTCTTGCAAAAAATCCGGCAAGTTTTTCTTCTCCATACACACCTGCCACTACCTACAGTTCTAAAACTTTTGTATTATAACATGATAAAAATTTTATGGGAAGATTTTCTTTTTTTCTTTATCAAAACTATCGTTAACCGTCTCACCTATCACAATTTTCCTATCACCGGTTTTTCTCTCATAGCCAAAATATACCCAAAAGAACAGCAGCCGCTTACGCGACTGCTGTCCGAAGGTTAACATTCCAATAGGAGAGTCAAAAATCTTTTTTATTCTTTTACACCACCGATGGTAAGACCTGCAACGAAGTATCTCTGCAAGAATGGATACAGACATACGATTGGAAGCATTGTAGCAATAGTTGCTGCAGAACGTACCGTAACCGGCGTTACAGATGCTGCTGCAGAACCAACTGCAGATGCATTTGCTGCACTACCACTCTGCTGCATTACGGATGATAATAATTTCATCAATTCGTACTGAAGTGTTGTATATTCTGTCTTCATACGGTTGTAGATCATAGCATCAAACCATGAGTTCCAGTGACCAACTGCTACGAATAATGCAATAGTTGCATAAACCGGTTTACAAAGCGGTGAAATAATCTTTACGAAAACGGTCCAGTAACCGGCACCGTCAAGCTGCGCAGATTCTTCTAATGAATCCGGAAGTCCCATCATATAAGTTCTAAGTACTAACATATTGAATGCACTAATAGTACCCGGAATAATATATACCCAGAATGTACCTGTCAAATGAAGGTTTCTGTATAATAAGAATACCGGAATCAAACCACCGTTAACATACATCGTAATTACCCAGAATAAAGACAATTCTGATTTGAACATAAATCTCTTACGGCTGACTACGAACGCAAGCAATGCATTGGTAACCAGTGCAAGTAAAGTACCAATCACTGTACGAAGCACTGTAATCTTAGCACCTACTACGATGTTCTGTATTCCTAATACTGTCTGATAGTTTTTCCATGTAAACTTTCTTGGCAATAAATGAATACCGCCTCTAACAGCATCAATACCATCGTTAAAGGAGATAGCTAATGTATTCAGTACCGGATACAGCGTGACAACTACGAAGGCAATCATAAATAAGGTATTACATAATACAAATAATTTATCCCAAATTGATGTTTTCTGTTTTCTCATGCCTTCACCCCCTAGAATAATCTTTCATCACCGGTCTTCTTAGCGATGTAGTTAGCTATCACAATTAATGAAATACTAACCACACTCTTGAAAATACCGGCTGCGGTACCAAGTGAGAAGTCACTCTGGCTGATACCCCAAGTCAAGACATAAATATCAATGGTATCGGATACACTCTTTGTCAAACCATTTCCTAATAAGTACTGTACTTCGAATCCGGCATTTAATACATTACCGATGTTCATAAGTAAGAGAATCATAATAGTAGGTCTGATACCCGGAAGTGTTATATATTTAATCTTTGCCCATCTGCCTGCACCATCAATGGATGCAGCTTCATATAAACAAGGATCGATTGACGTAATTGCTGCCAGGTAAATAATAGCATTCCAACCGGTTTCCTTCCAGTTATTGGCAAACGCTACAATTCCCCAGAAATATTCAGGATGTGCAAAGAAATCGATATTCTGTTTAACCACACCCCATTTTAATAGAAGTTCATTAACAATACCGGATGCTGATAATGCATCATGCAAAATACCGGTAACGATAATCCAAGAAAGGAAGTGCGGTAAATAAGAAATTGTCTGCACGGTTTTCTTAAAAAATGTGGAACGAATTTCGTTCAAAAGAATGGCAAACAAGATTGCCATAAATGTAGTTGTAACTAAATTAATCGCACCCATTGCAAAGGTGTTACGAATAACCTGAATAAAGGTAGCATCTTCAAATAAAAAGCGAAACTTATCAAGTCCAACAAACTCAGACCCCAATATACCCTTTGCAGGTTTATATTTCTGGAAAGCCATTAACCATCCTGTTAATGGATAATAATAGAAAATAAATCCATATACTACCATAAAGAAAGCAACAATAAGTAAAAATTTCTGTCTTTTTGCTTCTTTCCATGTAAATCTTTTATCTTTTTTAATATTTGCTACGTCTTGAGCCATATGACACTCCTATCTTACATTGAAAAAGCAGCAATAGTCGTTCTTAGGAATGCCTATTGCTGCCTTTCTTCATGTAATTACTTCAGAAATATTGCAGTTCCTGCTACTTAATTTTATTTAAATGTATCAAGAATTGCCTGCATTTCAGCCAAGAAATCTTCCGGCTTACAAGCGTTGTATGCTTCCATATATTCAGCCCAACCCTGTTCAAAGTCTTCAGCCATAACTACCTTAGGAAGCCATTCATGCTTAATTTCACCCATCTTTGTCCAAGCAACACCACCAGGAGTATCTGTTGTGAAGTTGTTAGAGTAAGAGTACATTGGGAACCAAGGACCATTTGTTTCGATTACAGAACCCATCATATCAACGTAGTTGCCTGCGCCGTATGCTGCTAAACAATCCTTTAATGGCTGAGCCATATCGTTCTGGAATTCTGAAGGCTGTTCTTCAGGCTTGTTAGCATTAAGTCCGTCATCACTTGTTCCGTGCCACTGTGGGAAGTAAGAGTACTGGCAACGATGAGCTGCCTGATAAGCTGTATCAGCCCACTGAACTCTCTGTTCATCTGTTCTGTAGTATAAACCGTTTTCATCTACTTCGTAGTCAACACCTTCAACACCCCAGAATCTTAAATCATGGAGTTCCTGATCCATAGCACAATCAACGATGAACTTGAATGCCTTATCCGGATCTTCACAGTCAACTGTGATAGCGATACCGGATGCCTGGTTTACTGTATCGTCATATGTATGCCATCTGTTTTCCATACCTTCTTCTGTTGTTAATCCAAGAGGTACGTAGTTGCATCCCTGAAGGTCAAGACCTGTTGTCTTAAATACGTCATTTACTGTGTAAGCGAAATCCCACCACTGGTCAACCATACCAAGTACACGACCTGTAGATAATTTAGCGATGTATTCGTCATATGTCTGTGTGAAGGATTCTGGATCTACAAATCCCTTCTTGTATTCTTCGTTCAACTTCTTGAAGTATTTGATTGTATCTTCAGAAGTATTGTAATCTTCGATTGTCATAGTAGCTTTGTTAACGATTACGGAACCATCGTTTGGATAACCAGCTAAGAACTGACCTGCATTTTCAAGACAGAAGTATCTCCAGTCTTCGCAAAGGATTGTGTAAGCTAAGTTAGGTGTTCCGTCTTCCATTGTAGGGTTAGCTGCAATGTAATCTTCGATAACCTGGAAGTACTGATCCATAGTCTTGATTTCTGGGTATCCTGCCCATTCAAGAACTCTTACCTGAATCCAGAATGCTTCGTCATTGTGTGTTGTAGCAGTAGGTTCACCCTTTGTATTACCAAATGGGTTGATCCAGTAAATATGTCCATCAGGCTGGCGGAATTTTTCCCATTCAGCTTCTGTGAACCATTTTTCCTTGAATTCAGGATACTGGTCAATATAATCATCTAATGGAACTAACGCACCAGCGTCAACTAAAAGGCTCATATCATCACTATCGATGTAATCCGGGTAATCATCAGATGCGATTAATGTACCTGTTGCTTCTGCTGCTGTCTGTCCTGTTAACCATGTTTCTTTAACTCTTACACCATGCTTTTCTGCAATCATCTGAGCAATTTCGTTATCGTCATTGATTTCAGAACCTGGCATTGTGATAAACATAGAGAAGTCTGCGATTTCATCTTCAGAATAAGATGTCTTCTCTTCTGCTGGTGCTGCTGCTTCGTCAGCTGGTGCTGCTTCGTCAGCTACTGGTGTATCTGCTGCAGGAGCAGATTCCTTTGCGCCACATCCGGATAACAATCCTGCTACCATAGTAACGCACATAAGTAATGCTGTTAATTTCTTCAGTTTCATTACTTGCCCTCCCTTTTATAAATTTTTGATGTTTTCATTATAAAAAAATTATAAAAAGAAAAAACCCGAAAAAGTATATATAAAAACCCGAAAAACTCTAGGTCCTATTCCAGAGTTTTCCGGGTATACAATCTGACCTCATTTTAGGTCTATTTTTCCACTTCTCCGGAGCTTTTACGGTATTTTGCAGGAGTACAGCCCTTTTGTTCAATAAATCGGCTGATAAAATAGTCCGTATCGTGGTATCCCACTTCCTCCGCAATCAGACTTATCTTTTTATCCGTCTTTAAAAGAAGCTGGGCGGCTTCATTAATCCGGTAATTACTCAGGTAATCTTTAAAGGATTGTCCGTATTTTTTACGGAATATCTGTCCCAGATAGGAACTGTTGACATAGTATTTTTTACTAAGGTCCTTCAGGGTAAGGTTTTCTGCAAAATTTTCCCTTACTTCCCGCTCCACATCCAAAAGGACACCTCTGGATACATTCTTACGGAGCTGAATCAGATATTCTGCATACTCGCAGGCAAATCTTCTAAGGTGGGTTCTTCCCCCTCGTACAATATCCGATTCTACCGAGTTATTACTGATATAGAGCATCACTTCTTCCTGATCCACGGATTCGTCCTGCTCTACTGCCAAATGAATCAATTGGAATAGAAGGTAATTTGTATTCATGGTAATCACATCTGCGGACATTCCCATGTTTTCCATTTCTGCATAAAGTTCATCCACACTGCTGTTAATGGCAATGCGGTCATTCTGCTCCACTGACTGAATCAGTCTATCAAGACTCTGCTTACACAGAACCACCTTATTCTGATTCATCTGCACTTCTTCTTCATAATAATATATCTTTTTCTGCTGTCTGAATCCCTGGAATGCCTTTAACACACAGGCACTGCTGTAGGAATTGGAAATACGGGCAACATCGTCTACTTCCTTTCCCACCAATAAATTAAGGGAAATTCCTATCTGTTTGCCGGTTTCTGCAAGCAGAGCTTCCATAAACTGTTCCAATGTCATAAACCGTTCCAATGCCATACGGGAGCAATACAGTAAGCTGATATCATAATTTCCCTCACTACCGAAGGAATCCTTTATGCAAAAGGCTTCGTCTTCCTTTAAGAACCGTTTGCAGTTATCATACATAAGCTCCTGAATTTCCCACATTTCATTGTCGGAGCATTCCGAAAGACTGTCCTGATTTTCAAATACAATCTGTACATAGCGTACCCCTTTGGAAAATGCCATATTGTCTTTTACATATTCCAATTCCACAGAACCGCCCTTCCCACGGATTAGGGCGGAAAGATTTTGTACCAGATAGCTTCTCTGGAAGGTTTTTTGTCTGGCACGTTCCTGTACCACCAATTCCTTTTTCTTAATAGTCTTACTGAGAAGCTCTAACAGATTGTCCTTTCCAACCGGTTTTACCATGTACTCCATACAGGCATAGTGGATGGCTTTCTTGGCATAGGAAAAATCGTTGTATCCGCTAAGGATGGCAAAATACGCATCGGAAATCTTTTCTGTGCGGATTCTCTCCAATAATTCCAGTCCTGTCATAACCGGCATTTTAATGTCAGCAATAATCAAATCCACTTCATTCTCTTTTAAATACTCATAGGCTTCCTGTCCGTTGGATGCTGTTTTTACAATTACACAGCCTTCCTTTTCCCAATCAATCAGTACAGTCAGTCCTTCTAAGATGAAAGGCTCATCATCGACTAACATTACTCGTAAACGTGTCATCTGTCTTTCTCCCTTTATGTACGCAATCTTTCTTCCGGAATTTTAATTAATATCAGGGTTCCGATACCCGGCTCGCTTTCCAATTCGAACTCAACATGTTCTTTTGTAACCATACGAAGACGCAGGCAGGCATTGGCAACACCAATGTGGGCGCTTTGACGGAGAGTCTCAATATCACCGGTCTTCATTCTTTCAAGAAGTACCTTTACTTCCTCTTCCTCAATTCCCGCTCCCGTATCTTCTATTTCCAAATAAATCAATTCACCCTTCCGATATACTCTTACATATATCCATGTGGTAGCTGCCTTTTTCTCCACTCCGTGAACACAGGCATTTTCCACAAAAGTAACCAATGTCATCTTAGGGATATGGAAATCCAGACAATCCTCTTCCATATCCAATTCATATTTTAACCGTTCCCCAAACCGATGCTTCTGCAGCTCCAGGTAGGTTTCAATGAAATTAACCTCTTCCCGTATGGAAACCATATCCTTTTTCCAATTAACATTTTCCCTTTCCAAAACCGCCACACGCTGAATCATCTCTGCCGTCTCAGTCTCACCCTTTAACACACTGTGCATACGGATTCCTTCCAATACATTAAACAAAAAGTGAGGGTCAATCTGGCTGTGAAGGGCCAAAAGCTCCGCATTCTGTCTGGCTATATCCATCTGCTGTTTTTCCATCCGGTCCTTGTATACGGTCTTAATCAATTCTCTGGAACGGTGCACCATCCGGTTATAGTTGTGCATCAGGCTTCCGATTTCATCCTTTCCCCGTACTTTCTCTATTTCTTTTAAGCTCTCTGCTTCCACTTCATCAAACGCAGCACTCAGCTCTGCCAGGCGGGACACCAGGGAATGGTTAAATAAAACAGCTAATATACACGGAAATACGATATTGAAGGTTAACATTAAATAAAATAACGGCATATGCTGTTTCAGCACACCAAACAAATCACTTTCCTTCTCCATAACTAAGATACGGATATCTTCCCCATATATGGTAAATTCTCTGGAATATCCTACCTCTTCTGCTCCTGTCAGATAGGCAAAATCCGTTCTGGTACTGGAAAAACCAATATTGGAATATAGAATCTGGTCACCACAGCAAATATAAACCGGCACATCATATTTATTATTATTCAGCTTTCTGACCAGACTACTGTAATCCAAATCCAAACGTACCAGCTTTTCTGATTTTAAATCCTTAAAATAATCCAATTTACGCACTAAGGAAACCCTTCTTGATATTTGGGCAGAAGGATCTTCTTTTCCTATGTAGTAGAAATGCAGAACCATATCCAAATCCGAATTCTGCAATTTCTGGTACCAGCCCGTATTCCTTACGTCCTGCAAGCGGTAAAAATGGTCTCCGTTAATCAGGGTATCGTTATCGCTGCACATAACAATCTTTGTGGTACTGCTGCCACCGCCGCTGACTTCATAGAATGTTTTTTGTTCGATATCCAAACTGGAAACATAGAAATCCAAATCCGAATGATATCTCTTATTGAGGAATTCATTCACGGAACGGTTAAGGTAAATCGTATTGGCAATCTTTGCCGTTTCTTCAAAGGTGTAAGATAATTCCGACTCGATTGCCGTAGCAATATTTTCGTACTCATGCTGTCTTTCCTGCATTTCCGAATGATATAACAACACCAAAAGTACACCGTCGGTTAAAAACAGAGGAATCAAAACACAGCAGACATAGAACAGTAATAATTTCTTTTTGATACTGTAATTATTTAGTTTTTCTCCTACGAATCTCCACAGCTTCCTCATATTTCCACCTGTATCTTAATAAATAATCCGTCGGTTTTTATCTAAAATACCGCTCTTTCTATAAAAATAGGAATTAACCTGATCCCGCCATTCGCAGGCATTTTGCAATTGACGTTCCATTCTCTCCCTTACATTTTCATAAATTCTTGTAGGGATATTATCTCTCAAATCTTCCCAAACTTCAATCATTTTGCATACTTCCTCCACTCCCTCAAAATGAGTATCGTAAATATGCTGGATGACGGTCTTACCCGTAGACAGCTCATGGGTATACGGAACGTGATGGAAAAATAGCAACAATTCCTCCGGACAGGTGTGAATTGCATTGTACCGTGATGCATTCGGCTCATGGTACTGTCTCACATAGCCGGTTCCTTTATCCGTTCTGTCTACACCGATTCCTTTGTGGTCCGCCCTGTGATAGGTTCCCCATCTGGAATATTCATACCCGTCAACACTCGGTCCGTAATGATAATGTGGGGTCACCATCCATCCGATTCCCAACGGACAGGTGTATTTTTCATAGATTTCTCTTGAAGACATCAGCATGGCTACCACTTTACTTACCACATTTTCTTCATTAGAAATACTTAAACGTACCCATTCTTCTGCAATTTCTTCCGAAGATAAGGAAGTAGAAAAAGCCAGTCTTCCAAACCCGTAAAAATTAGCTGCCGCCAACTCATTTCCGGTCCAGTTGGCATCATTACCCGTATTGCATACGGCGGCCATCCCTGCATTTTTATTTCCAAAGGTTCTGCCGCTTACAATATCTGCCACCGTATCATTTTCTTCTTGGCAATAGGTTTTAAAGTCCAGGATTTCTTTAAACATAGGAATCAGATAGCATAAATCAATCTGCTGTCCCGTGTATTCCTGTGCCACCTGAACCTCCAGCATCTGATTGGTCTTTTTCAAACCTCCGAGAAGAGGAGAAACCGGTTCCCGGATCTGGAAATCCATGGGACCGTTTTTAATCTGCAAAATAACATTATCCCGGTAATCCCCATCCATTTCAATAAAATTATCGTATCCGGCTCTGGCTCTGTCCGTTTGATAATCCCGCCAGTCCTGTGTACAGTTATATACGAAACATCTCCAGATAATCAGCCCGCCATATGGCTTAATGATATCGGCAAGCATATTGGCACCATCTGCCTGGGTTCTTCCGTAGGTAAAAGGTCCCGGTCTTCCTTCCGAATCGGCTTTTACCAAAAAGCCGCCAAAATTCGGAATATTCTCATATACCTCTGCTATTTTTTCCTTCCACCACCCAATTACCCTTTCGTCAAGAGGGTCTGCACTGCTAATATCCGACAGTTCCAAAGATGCCGCATAATTCAAGCTCAAGAAAAGGCGGATTCCATACTCTGCCAATATTTGGGAGAGCTGTGCTACCTTGGTAAAATACCGGTCCGTAATCAACCATGTGGCGTGCTCCTTCACATTGACATTATTAATAACCACTGCATTAATCCCCACACTTGCCACCAGTCTGGCATAGTCCCTTGTTCTTTCCGTAAGGAGGATTTCCCCGTCCTTAAAAAAGAAGGAATTTCCCGAATATCCCCTTTCGATGCTTCCATCCATATTATCCCAATGGTTGTACATTCTCAAAGGATTGTCGGGAATACAGGTAACCGAAAGCTCCTGCAAAGGTTTTTCCATCGCAATTACCCGCAATACATGAAAAATGCCATAGAGTACTCCCTTTTCTTCCGAAGCCTCCAGCAAAATCCCCTGTTCCCTTCCGCTAATGCGATAACTCTCCGGAGACATGCCCGGCTCTTTTACAATCTGTATTCCTGTTGTTGTCTCTGTTTCCACGGATACGGCAATTCCAAGCATAGCCTGAATTCCCGCCTGCAACTCCCTAAGTGCCGCGGCAAGGACCCTGTTTTCTTTGTCAAAGCCTGTTACCGCAACGGTTTTTACCAATCCTCTATTCTTTTTATCCTCTGTCTTCTTATATGCCAGCCAAAGCTGTGTCCAATTTGCTTCCATAAACAATCCCTACATTCTTTCCCTTTTATTCATCCTGATATATATACTTGAAAAGCAGGTATGTACCCATCATACATATCCTGCTTTTTCTAAACCTATCGTCTCATAGATTCCGTCATCTGCTTTCTTTTATTCGATATTAATAACAAACGGACTCATTGGCAATCCGTCCCTGTTATAAATTAATTCGCCACGCGGTGTATTGCGGAAGCAATATCTTACCTGTACCGGTTCATTTACCGTCCGGCTGCTAAGCACAATCTGATTGCCCGCAATGGTTGCCTCTGCCGAATAACTATGTCCGGCTTCGTCCACCAGTTCAAAATCCCGGATGCCGTTTTTCCTCCACGGATGATAGCTATACATTGCATCTGCATGGGAGCAGGAAATCAAAACTCGGCAACCGGTCTGCATTAACGAACTCTCCACACGGATATTTTTCACTACCGGTCCGCTGTATTCTCCGTCATACAGTCCGCATCCGTTGGCAGCAAGTAGAGCAAGCCGGTATCCCACATCCTTTTTATTTAACGGATGCAAGTCATTATCTTCTCCCAAGTCGATTGCGGTTACCATTCCCGTATCCGGCAGGGAAAGCCCCTGTCTTTGTGCCTCGCGCAGCTGAGGCCAGCCACTGTTCTTTTCATCCAAATCAATTTCAAAATTAGGCAATTGGACAAAATAGAACGGAAGCTTCGCATTTCCCCATTTTTCACGATATCCCTTTATCATCCGTTCCGTCAAATCCGCATATGTATCCGGCTTGTCGGCATTGGATTCTCCCTGATACCATAACACTCCGGCAATGGCATAGTTATGACACGGATGGGTCATACCCTGATACAACCCTGTAGGCTTCCAACTGATAAAATCGGTTGCCGGACCCGGTCCGCATTCAGCACCTATGCGGTACTTCCACATGCCTTCCAGATTTACCGTTTCCTCTTCATTCCAAACAGCATAGGTTTTATCCGGTGTAAATCTTCCCTGTCCCTGTTCTACCTTTACACGGATTACAATGGTATTTTCTCCGGTCTTTAACAGACCTTTGGCAATTTTGTATTTACGTGGCGGATATTGGTATTCTGTTCTGCCAACCTCCGTTCCGTTTATGTATACCACATCACTGTCTACGATAGTTCCAAGCCACAGGTTGTTCTCACTGTCTGCCATTTTTTCAGACACCTGAAATATTTTCCCAAACCAGACACTTCCCATAAAGTCCTTTAACTGTGTGTTACTAAAGAAGAACGGAATTCGGACTTGCTCTGCATCGTCCCAACCGGCATCCATATTCTGCCAATTCTCCTTTTGTCCCACGTCCATAGCATCCAGATTTTCATGCCACTCAAATGTTCGGGTATCATTTTCCTTTCTCCGGTTCTCTACAAATGCATCATCTGCATACATATCGGCCAAAGCAAGCAATTCCTCATATCCTTCAAGCATCTCTCTTCCCATCCAGCATTCAATTCTGGAGCCTCCTAAAGATGCATTGATAAAGCCCACCGGAATTTTCGTCAATTCATAATAAGCTTTGGCAAAAAAGTATCCGGTGGCGGAAAATGTTAAAATGGTATCTTCCTTTGCTTCTTCCCATGCGCCTGTTACATGATTCCTAAGAGGCGCATGAAAATCTACATGTTCCATAATTTTAAAGGTACGGATTGCAGGATTATTGCAGTTTGCCACTTCCTCCGGATAGGCATCCCTTACCCTTGCCATAGGAAGTTCCATATTGGACTGTCCTGAGCAAAACCACACATCTCCTACTAAAATATTATGAATCGTTATTTCATTTCCTACTTCATCCCTGACTGTCATCGTATAAGGACCACCGGCAGCCAATTCCGGCAGGAAAAGCATCCACTCTCCTTCTTCATTAGTGACTGCTTCATAAGTAGCACCAAGAAATGAAACAACTATACTCCTTCCCGGAACGTCAAAGCCCCATATACGGCAATTCTGCTCTCTTTGCAGAATCATACCGTCACTGATTAATCTCGGTAATAATAACTTATTCATAACCCAACAACTTCCTTACTTCACTTCTTTTTCTTTATACTGTTTTAAATACCGAAATTTCCGCTTTTAAATCTTCCATATTCATGTTCAAAATATCAGATACATGTTTCAAGTTTTCAACGTTCTTAAGCAGATTCTCTGTTGTGTTGTTTACTTCCCTTACATTTCCGGCACTCTCTTCAATAATACCGGAAATATGTCTTACGGATTTTACCGTATCGTGCCGTTCCGCATCTGCCCGTTCCATATTGGTTACAATGGCATTTAATCCGCCAACCAATTCTTCCATCTGGCAGTTCATATCTTCGAAAATAGCGACTACCTTTTCCACTACTTCTGTCTGTAAAGCAACCATTTCTTCTGCCTGCTTTGCATCGGCGATGGTAGCCTTTGTCTTACGGCTGATACTTACTACATTATCCTGAATTTTACCTGCTGCCTGTGCGGAATCATCTGCCAGCTTGCGGATTTCTTCTGCAACAACAGCAAATCCCTTTCCTGCCTCACCGGCTCTTGCTGCCTCAATGGAAGCATTTAAGGAAAGCAGGTTGGTCTGTTCCGAAATATCCGTTATCATTTCTACAAACTGGTTGATGGTACCGGTTTCCTGTCCCAAAGCCTCAACACTTTCTCCCACCTGTGAGGTAATGGCTGTCGTTTCCTTTGCACTGTCTCCCAATGTCTGAATCATAGTCATTCCGGATTCAATCATTTTTTCTGTATCTAATACCAAAGCTTCTACCTTCTGCAAGGTATGGTTAATCTCTTTCATATCATTGGAAAGGGCATTTGTCTTTTCCACACATTCCAGTGCATATACGGACTGCTCCTGCATACCGGCATTAATACCGCCGATTGCCGTAGTAATATTCTCGGAATATCCGTTGATAATTTCGGAAGCTGATTTTACCTCCTGAGCAGAGCTTTCTAATTCCTCCGTTGTATGATTTACCTTGGATACCAGTTTTTTCGTATTATCAATCATATTGGTTGCTGAATCGGCAAGACCCACGAATTCATCCCTGCCCTTTGCGGTAACAACAACAGTAAGGTCACCCTTAGCAACCTCGCCAAAGCGTTTGGAAAGACGCTGCATATTTCTCTGGATTCCCATTGCAATCCAAATACCGATAAGACTGGCAATAACAATGGCAAGAAGAACTAATTTTACCGTCAGAGACTTAATGGACTCTGCCTGTCCGGTTACCACCTTCAATGGTACCAATGCACAAATGGTTGTATTATTTTCCTCTCCCTTATTGTAAATAAAGAGGTATTCCTGACCCTTAAAGGTAACTACCTCTGAACCATTCATAACTGCTTCTGCCTCTGTTTCTTCTGTTTCTGCTTCTGCCGGAGCTGCTATCTTTTCGTAGAAATCCTGTCCTGCGAATACTTTTTCGCCTTCTTCAAGAGTTCCCTCACTACCCTCTTTTACAGATTCAATAATGATTTCTCTTCCATTCTCTGTAACAAGGCCTAAAATACTACCTTCTCCCAAGTCAATGCTTTCTAACAGACTACGGAAATACTCTGATTTTACGTCGATTACTACACAGTACTGTTTGTTCTGTGACATAAGCTGACAGGCTAATATGTAATCATCGGCATTTAATGCCAACTTTTCATCCAATAAATTATGACTGTCTATCCACTTCTGCGGATTTTTACCATTCATCGGCACATCTTCCAAATACTCACTTAAAAATCCGGCCGTGTCCCCTGCTCCCACAGTGGCTGCACTCTTAGTGGTCATTACTCCCTTTTCAGCCGTCGGAATAATGTGGATATTGCTGATAAAATCATTGGTCTTCTGGGAAGAAGTAATGTTAGACTTTATGGTACTCACTACCTCTGCCATTGCTTCCTTATCCGAATCCAAGGTTCCCAATGTATAGCTGTTAAGATTCACATCCATGGAATATTTCATAGCCTCTGTTCCTAAGAAAGAATTGCTCATTTCCATGTACTTTCCAAGCATCTTCATGGTCTCTTCCGTGGATTCCTGGAATTTCTCCTGCATACCCTTGGCTGATTTATTATATGCAGCGGCACCTACCACAATCATAAATACAATCGGAACCAAAAAACAAATAAAAATCTTATTCCGGATGCTGAATAAGAGCATCCCTTTTTTACCTTCTTTTTTACTGTGAAACATTCTCTTTTTCTTTTCGGTTACTTTCCCCGTTTTTCCTTTCATACCGTCCCCACCTTTTCATACTTCCTTTTTTCTTCTTTACGTAAAAATAATCCGATTGTCATTATACATATATCCCCTTTTTTCTTCTATAATTCCGACCACTTCACTAGACTTTATCCGTATATTTCCTATACTTTCTCCCCCCTCCGTAAATCCCGTAAAAAAGGAGATGCTTCTGATTGCAGACATCTCCTTAAATAACCTCTCTTCTATTCTATCAACGGATTCTTTTTCCTCCAGGATGCATACCGTAAAACACTGAACAATGCACTGATTACCCATACCACCGCAGCAGAGCCCCAGAGTCCCCATACACCCACTGCAGGAATCATAATCAAAGTAACCGGTACTACAATTCTTCCAATTACTTCCACCACTCCGTTAATCAATGCAAACATGGCATCCCCCACACCATTTAATGTTCCGCGGATGACGTAAATTGTTCCCAATGCCAGATAGAACCAGCTGGTAATTTTCATACCGGTGGAGCCATAGGCAATTACTTCTGCATCACTTACGAAAATACTGATAATTTCATCACTGAAAAACTGCATCACCGGAAGCATAAATAAGGAAAATACACCCATCATAAGGATTCCCTTTTTGATTCCAAGCTTAATACGTTCCAGATTCTTAGCTCCAAGATTTTGTCCTGCATAGGTGGATAACGCCGCACTCAGGGTTCCGTATGGCTGGTGCAAAAGCTGTTCCACACGGCTGGTTGCCGTAAATGCTGCCATAACTGTGGTTCCAAAGGTGTTTACCACTCTTTGAAGTGCCATAGTAGAAATGGCAATCAATGAAAACTGCAAAGAAAGAGGCACTCCTAAGCGGACCGTTCCGATCAGCATCTGCTTCTCGGCAACGAAATCCTTTCTTTCAAACTTGAAATACTCGCTGGTCTTCAGTGCATACACAAGACAACTCATACCCGAAATAAATTGGGCGATAATGGTTGCCAGTGCTGCTCCGAATATCCCCATTCCCAGCACACATACAAAATACATGTCCATTCCTGCATTGAGAATACAGGAAAAAATCAAGAAATACAGAGGTGTCCTGGTATCTCCCAATGCCCTCAGCATGGAAGACACATGGTTATAAACTGCAATGAGCGGTAGTCCGAGACACTGCATTCTCATGTAAATAATGGCATTTGGCAGAATATCTTCCGGAGTTGCCATAAGGCGCAATGCGATTGGACATATGAGAAAAGCAATGGCGCCAATCACAACCGAACCGGTCAATAAAATATATGCCGAGTTAACAATGGCCTTTTTTATGTTCTCCTTGTTACCTGCACCAAATTGTTGTGCCGTAATAATACCGCCGCCGCTGGCAATACCGTTACACAGGGCAAAGAACATAAAAGTGACTGCATTGGTCGCACCTATGGATGCCAATGCCTCCGCGCCAACAAACTTACCTACAATGACGGAATCCACCAAATTGTATAACTGCTGAAATACATTTCCAATGAGCATAGGCACAGCGAAAATCAAAATCAACTGCACCGGATTGCCTTCCGTCATATTTAACGTTTTTGATTTCATAAAAATAAAATCCCTTCTAAATGAGGCATACCATTAATAGATTCTATAATTGCCGCTTAATGCAAGGATTGCAAACAAGTAAAGACAATTGTCGTAATATCTTCTGTCGCCTTCACGCAGTGGCTGGTTCCAGAACCATTCCACCCATCTTTTGGCTACTTCGTAATCGTCACCCTCTTCTGCCGGTACCGATAATGCACCCTGTGCCGTTGTGGCAAGTAATCCAAGCGGATGAAGTACCTGTTCATCGGTTACGGTTCCGTCCACTTCAAATACACATCTTGCCGCTTCCAAATCCGTCTTTAAATACTTCATCAGTCTAAGAGGGGCCCCGTAATGACCCTCATCTTTTCCAAACCAGATATAATCCAATCCGATATTGGCTGCTGTTCTGTAAGCATCACTAAAGAACTTGTCATGCTTTCCTCCCCATGGTAATTCTTCTGCCATCGGAGTTCCGTCAAAATTACCGTATTCCGGATTCATACCGGTTACCGGGTGACATGCCTTAGCAAGATATTGTCTGCTGGCAAGAGCAGCTTCTTTCCAGAACTCTCTGTCCTCTTCATAAGCCCAGAGAGCAAATAATTCATAAAAATGCGGCAGATGATAGGAAGGGTCGGAATATGGACATCCCGGCACAAACAAAATCTGCTTGTTTTCGTGATTCCACATCGGATAGCCTTCTCTTCCGTTCTCACCCTTATGTAAGCAGGCTCTTAAAATCTCTTTTGCTTCCTGAGAATAATTAAAGATACCTTCTCCGTCTCCCCATCTGTGGGAGGCAAAGAAAAGAGCCATGGCGTAAAATTCTTCTCCGTCAGGTGCAGGACCATATGCATTCTTGGTGCCGTCCGTTGCACAGCTCCATGCAAAATATCCCTCGTTTTCACCTTCTGTCATATACATATAGGTCTTTGACCATTTCCAAATCCGGTCAAACTCTTCTTTCATATCAAGCTGGACACACATCATCATTCCGTATGACATGCCTTCTGTTCTGGCATCATGATTACCCGTATCTTCCAGATAACCCATATCATCTCCTGCTGTATGGTAAATACGTTCCTCTTCACTTCCATAGAAAAAGGTATCCACGGATTCTTTTATCTTCTTTTGGATTTCTTCCTCCGTTTTACCGATTTCTGCAAATAAATTACGATACTTCCCCGTTGCAAATGCGCTCATATCACATTCTCCTTTATCGTTATTGTCATTTTAAAGAATACCTCATTGACATTTGTTCCACAATGAACAATACTAATATAAAATTGATTTATCCTCAGATTTGATGAGATGTTATTCATTCGTCTCATTATGATTTCTACAAAGGAGAGCTAACTACCCATGACCCATATTGATACCGTAGGTTATGATTCCGTTCACCAGAGCAATTTCCGTTATGATATTCCGGACGGTTTTCACAACTACATATTGGTTATTACCACCACTCCCGCCTTTATTCTTATTGATAACGAAATCACGGAATATCCCCCGCATACCGCTATTTTGTACCCGCCCAACACCAAAATATGGTACGGTGCTTCTAAGGAAAGATATGGAGACCATTGGTTACGTTTTTCCTGCGACGAATCCTTTGTTACCAATTTCCCGCAACAGGCACGTCCCTTCCCCGTATCCGACCCGGAATACATCAGGCGCTTATTCCAATTGTTAACCTGGGAAAATTCCCAATTGATTATTTCTCAACTTCTCCGGATTCTTTTCCAGAAGCTGCACGATGATGTATTACACACAGAGCTGTTGGGACATGACCACGAGCTTTTGGCATTGCGAAGAAAAATAGCCACTACTCCCGAAGATAACTGGAACATTTCCGACATGGCGTCCCAGCTTCATATCAGTACGGGATATCTGCAATTTCTGTACAAGCAGAAATTTGATATTTCCTGTATGGATGACGTGATTCATTTCCGCATCTTAAAGGCAAGGGACTATCTTAGCTATACAACACATACGATTGCAGAAATTGCCGATATGTGCGGTTATAACAACACGGAGCATTTCTGTCGGCAATTCCATAAAATAGAAGGAATATCCCCGGGAAAATACCGGAAGGAAATACATTCACAGCTCCTTACCAAATCTGCTGTTGCATCCCTGCCGGATTAAAACGAAAATACCATGCCCTGTTTGACAAGGCATGGTATTTTTTATAAATTGACGCCCAATATATAATTTACAATCCGTCGGTTCTTTTCCATATCCGGTTCAATGTTTACAAAAACCAGATACGAATCCTTCGGCATAAGCTGATATTTTTCCGCGAAACCCGTACCGGACAGGGATATGGCGGATGCCGTGTTATCCTTTCCCGCCTGATTTTCCATATATACAATCCTGTCGCCTAAACTGCTCATCTGCTGCTCATCAAGAATTTCTTCCAAATCCGCATACAGCTCCAGCTGCCCATATTTTTCAAGTCCTGCTTCATCCAGAATCATATAGCGGTATTCACCGGCACTCAGCTGTGCCAATAATGCCATATCTTCATAGGAATCGGTGCTCATAGGCGAGTCTCCGTATACATTCACACTCTCGTCCAATGCTACCACCGCCATCGCATCCTTCTCTGTTCTTTCACAAAATTCCAGATACTCATCGGTAAGAAAAAGAACCCCTTCTTCACTGATTCCCACATTTACAAAGCAACCGGAAGCCAGAACTTCTCTTTTCCCAAGTGCGATGCTGTACAGCAAATGGGCTAACAATGCAAGGGCAATCATGATGATTATGGTCGCCTTTAAATAATAGGTCTTAAAATAGTCCCATTTTTTTTCTTTGTCCATCACCTTAAACTTGGCGACTTCCTGTTCCACTGTTTCTTTTAATGTCATTCCATCCAGCATATTTTTCTAACCTTCTTCCGTATTGTTTTCCCCCTCAGAATCCGGTTCTTCCTTTTTCGGCTCTAACTTCGCAAATTGTTTTACAAACATACGGCTGGAATAAAACAGGGTAAGTCCTGTTCCTACCGCCCATGCCAGTATCAACCATTCCATATAGCGGATACAGATATATATTGTCATGGCATACAACAGTAATACCAACACCATCTGCGGGATGTGTAATACCCCAAACCATACCGCATTACGGATAGCCGCCTTAGTACTGACCTGAAATCTTGCCAAAAAAGGAAACACACTGATTACTGCAAAAAGCACTATCACGGACACAATGGCAAGTCCAATGTTCATTACCGGATTGCTTCCTATCTGCTGCGTATCCCATAACAGATACCAGTCATAAGCAAGAAATCCCATAAGTGCAAGGGATAAAATCCAAATTACAGTTGCCTGCTTAAAATTCTCAAGAAAGGATTTGATGAAGGATTTCCAAACACTCGGTTCTTCCCCACGGACAAGCTTCATGGACACATAGTACGTAGCCGTAACAGATGCCCCCGCTGTCACTACCGGGATGCAAAACAGCAGACATAACAGATTCAGTATCACATAATCCGTCACTTTGCTGAGTCCCATCATAAAATCACTGTCGTATCGAAAAAAATTCATCCTAATAATTTACCTTTCCATGCCTGTTTATTCAATGACAAATGCCCTTAAGCTGGCATTGCCGTCTCCTCTGTAGGTAAAGTACACGCTATGTACTCCATCCGGAATCTGTACATCCGTATAGTTCCATTCCCACACATTGGTATTCTCTACCGGAATGGTACCAAGCACTTCTCCGTCCCATTTGGTCTTTACCTCAAATACCCCTCTGGCGTATCCGCGGGTGGCGATTCCGATACGGCTTACTTCTTTCATATCAAAATACTTGAATCCCATAGTGGCAGAATTCTTAATATTTACGATGTAACCGATTTCTTCATCCCCATCTCTTCCATCCTGTACAACCTTAGGGAATTTTTCACTTCCAAGATATACGCTTGGTTCATCCGTAAACATATTACATACTAAATATGCAGGGTACTCGCCCTTTCCAACTAATGGACCGCCATTAAGTCCACAGGAAGTAATCTCTGCCTGAACGATTCGTCCATCTTCTAAAATAGTAATCTCTTCGGCGCATGCCTGTCTGGAATACCATGTATCATTGGTGTGGCGATGATAAAAAATATACCACTTATCCAAGATCTGTTCAATACTTCCGTGATTATTGGCTCCATAAGCTGCAGGCATATCCGCCGGCTTATAGCTGTCAATATGCAAATCGCTGTTACTTACAATAACACCGCCATACGTAAAGTTAGCTGTTGGCTCTTTACTGGTCGCATAGCACAATTCATGCATTACCTCAGAAGAGTAAATGAAATAATAAGTATCCTCAATCTTACGAATGGAAGGCGCTTCAAAGAACGCATGATTTTCAAACTGTGTCCCCGCACTGTATTCCACTCCCGGAACTACAATCTCCGGTTTCTTCTGTACGGTAAGCATATCCGGTCCCAATACGGTAACCATGGCTCCGCTACGGGATTTATCACCTTTTGGACAGAATCCGGTATACAGATAAGTGATATCCCCTTCTGTAATAACACCCGGGTCAAACTGTGGTTCATCCCACTCTTTATCCCCTAACTTGGTTCCGTCCGGATACTGTACATATCCATAAAATTCATATTCTCCTGCAGGAGTATCACATACTGCTACGGACACAACGGAAACCTTATCCAATACATAGTACAGATAATATCTTCCATCCGGTCCCACTGTAATATCCGGTGCGTATAAGCACATCTTTTCCTCTCTGTTAAGCGGGTCCTGACACTTTTTATAGATTACACCTTCGTATCTCCAATCTGTCAGGTTATCTACCGGTGCTGACCAACACACATAATCTCCAAGGCAGAATACATGGCCGTTCCAAAAGTCATGGGAGCCATAAATATACACCCTGTCTCCAAACACATACGGTTCTCCGTCCGGAATATATTCCCATGATGGCAGATACGGATTAAATGCCTGTTTT
>JAZSEL010000169.1:0-10841 GCA_045531685.1 Lachnospiraceae bacterium
TGGCTACGATCCGACTTATGATATTTATTTTGCTGTAAAACTGTGCTATTATATATGTGTGACATAAGTAAATTTATGTTGAGGAATATATAAGTTTCTGGTCGGGAAAAAGTAATTTTTGTGTCGGAAATGCGTGTTTTGGAGTTGATAGGTCAATTGATAGGTCAATTTGATAATCATAGGTTTGCAGAATCCTTTATTTTAGGGGACAAACGGCTTTCGACTAACGGACTCTGACTCCGTCATTTCAAGGTACGAATCCTTGTAGCCCTGCTAATAGACCTCATCAGTGAAAGCTGATGGGGTTTTTGTGCTTTGTTGTAAAAGTTTTTGCGAGATAGTATAATATATTTTATCTAAAGAAAAAGATAGCATAGGGGGGCAATAGCATGAAAGACATAGCTGAGAAAACATGTTTTAGAATGATTGAAAAGTTTTTGATATTGATGTTTATGTTTTTCGTTATTTTCCTTTCTGTGGTTGACAATGTGCATGCAGCAGAAAGAAGAAGTGTCCGTGTGGCTTTTTTCCCTATGGATGGCTATCATATTGTAGAGAAAGATGGCTCCTATGGAGGTATGGATGTAGAATATTTAGAAGAGATTTCCAATTATACTGCGTGGGACATTGAATATGTAGAATGCGACAGTTGGTCTGATGCATTAGAGAAATTGTCTAATAAAGAGGTGGATCTTGTAGGATCAGCACAGTATTCCGAAGAAAGGGCAGAGATTTACAGTTATGCAGACCTTTCCAGCGGTTATACTTTTGGGGTAATTGCAGCTAATCAGAATTCAGATACGGCTTATGAAGATTTCGTTGCTATGAAGGATTTTAGCTTTGGCATGGTAAAAGACTATGTTAGAAAAGCAGAATTTATGGAATACCTTTATTATAATGGGATTAAAGGACCAAAGATTATTGAATATGAAACAACAGCAGATATGCATACAGCCTTGGATGCAGGTGAAATAGATGCATTTGTACATACATTTACAGAGGTAAAAGAAGGTCAGAGACTTTTGGGACGTTTTGCACCAAGACCTTTTTATTATATTACATATCAGGGAAACGATGAATTACTGCGTGAATTAAATACAGCCATTGTAGATGTAAAGATGAATTGGCCTGAATTAGAAGCGGAGCTGATGAATCAGTTTTATTATGACAAATTTGATAAGGCAACTCTCCTTACCACAGAGGAAAAACAGTTCTTAGATGAGAAAAAAGCAATCAGAGTAGGTTATTTGGATAATAATTATCCTTTTTCCTATGTAGAAGAAGGTGAATTTAAAGGACTTACCAAAGAGATGTTGGAAAGCGGATTAAGTATTACAGGGCTTAAACTGGAATATGTTCTGATGAAGGACAGGCAGGAGGCTATTAAAGCACTTGCAAATGACGAAATTGATATTTTGGCTTATTCCACAGAACAAGAGGATGTTTTAAGAGAACATGGCGTGAAATCTATTTGCGATTATGCACAGGTACCGCTTGTATTGGTTATGAATAGAGGGGCAAAGAGAGAAAATATTCAAACGCTTGCAACGGTAAGCTTTTTGCAGGAAAAAGCAGGTAGTGTATCCGATACAGAAGGAATGCAGATTATTAGTTTTGAGAATCAGCAGGAATGTATTGATGCGCTGGATAATCAGAAAGTAGATGCTGTACTTTGTAATGGATATTTTGTTGAGAATCTGATGCGTACGGACTTGCGGTATAATGATTTGCAAATCAAGAGCGTTTTGAATACAGAGTATTCGATTTCTATTGCCATAGCCGGTGAACAGACACAGCTTTCTTCCATTTTGGAAAAGACAATTATAAATATTGATTTTAAGATGATTAATGAATATATGTTGAAAGAAACAACATATCCATTAGTTATAATCGTGGATTTTATCCAAGATAACAGTGTTGTGATTATTGGTATTCTGATCATTATCATGACGGTTATTGTATTGGTTATTTTACAAAAACTTGCTGATAATAAAAAGATTCAAAAGTTAATGTATAAAGATACCCGGATGAATATTTGGAATCTAAACTATTTTACTTATTGGGGAGAGAGCAAACTACTTCCGGAAAGGAAGAATAAGTATGCCATTGTTTATCTTAACTTGTTGAATTTCCGTCGATATAATATTATTTATGGATGGAATACAGGAGAAAAGCTATTAAATAGTTTGGTTAAAAACATTTGTGCTTCCATAAACGAAGACAAAGAAATATGTGCCAGAAGTCAGGGAGACCGATTTGCACTTTTGTTAAATTATAGCGATGAGGAAGAGTTTTATGAACGTATTAATGAATTGAAAAATACGTTGGAACAGGCTATTAATGAGACAAATAGAGATAATCTGAATATTCAGGTAGGTGTTTATTTGATTCCGGATAAAGAAATTGATATCCGGAAAGGAATCAATTGTGCAAATCAGGCATTAGAATTTGCAGATAGCAGAGTGGGGAATAATATCAAGATATATGATGAATCTTTGCAGGAAATGTTAAAAGAAAAGCATGACCGGGAGAAACTGTTAAAGAGTGCGGATATTAATCGGGATTTTGTGGCATTCTACCAGCCAAAGGTTGATGTACGTGATGGAAAGATTGTCGGAGCAGAGGCATTGGTACGATTTAAGGATCCAAGCGATAGTGGCAAAATTAAAGCACCGTTTTTCTTTGTACCATATTACGAACAAACCGGTAGAATTACGGAGATAGATATGTTTGTCTGTGAAGCAGTCTGTAAGCTGCTTCGTAGAAGAATGGATGCGGGACTTCCGGTGGTGACAGTGTCTTGTAATTTTTCACGTATGCACTTTGTGACACCGGGATTTGCAGATAGATTCGAAGCGGTATTAGAAAAGTATAATATTTCCAAAGATTTAATTGAAGTTGAAGTAACAGAAACTCTTGTTATGGAGGAAATGGACCAGCAGAGAGCAAAAGAAACCTTCGAGGAGTTAAAGAATCGGAATATACACCTTTCTATTGATGATTTTGGAGCCGGTTACTCATCATTGGGAATTTTTGAACATATTCCTGCATCTGTTGTAAAAATGGATCGTTCCTTTTTCTTAAACAAAGAGAATCCGGAACGACAGGTGAAGATTATGAGAGGCATTGTTAAACTTTCGGAAGATTTGGATGCTAAAATTGTCTGTGAGGGTGTAGAAACACAGAAGGACGTAAATCTTATGAAAGAAATAGGAGCTTTCGTAGCGCAGGGGTATTTTTATTCAAAGCCGGTTCCAGAAGAAGAATTTGAAGAATTATTAAATATAGGGCATATGTAGATGAAATGGTGAAACCTCTACTCTGCTTTTGGCGAAAGGAATTATATGTATACATACAAAACTCGTGTGGGTTTTAGCCAGGTAGATACGGACAGATTGTTAAAAATAGAGGCTCTGACAGCCTTGTTTCAAGATGTGACTTGTTTCCAGGGAGAGGATATCGGTAATGGTTTTGCTTTACTGGAACCAAGAAATCAGGCATGGATTCTCAATGGCTGGCAGATAGAAGTAAAGAGATTTCCTAAGTTTGATGAAAAGATTATCGTCGGCACATTTCCAACCAGCTTTAAAGGATTTATTGGTAATCGTAATTTTGTAATAAAAGATGAGAAGGAAAATGTCATTGTGATGGCCAACTCTATATGGACTTTTATGGATATGGCAAAGATGCGTCCTACAAAGGTGGACGAAGAATTTATCAGCAAATATACATTGGAAGAACCGTTGCCAATGGATTATTCTGCACGCAAGATTCTTCTTCCCAAGACGGAAGATTGGGCTGTGTCCGAAAGAGAAGCCATTAAGGTGTGCGAGTATCATTTGGACAGTAACATGCATGTGAATAACGGACAGTATGTGCAGATTGCTTGTGCATATCTTCCGAAAGGAGTTCGTCATAACCGCTTGCGTGTGGAATACCGTAACCAGGCAAGACTGGGAGATGTGGTGATTCCGATTGTATATGAAAAGGAGAATGCCTGCATTGTGGCTTTGTGTGATACAGAGAAAAAACCCTATGCGGTTGTAGAGGCAAGAGTGGAATAAAGCGGCTGTGTGAGTGACATAACTCGCACATAAGAAGCTGCATTTATGAAATAGTAACTATAGAACGGACAAACAAGAAAGTGAGAAAAGAAATGTTAAGATTAGGTGAAAAGCAGACTCTGGAAGTGGTAAAAAAAGTAGAATTTGGTGTATATCTTGCAGAGAACAAAGAGATTGCCGCAGAGGAAAAGGTGCTCCTTCCCATTAAGCAGGTACCGCAGGGTACTTCCGTGGGAGATAAGGTAGAGGTATTCATTTATAAAGATTCTAAGGACCGTTTCATTGCCACAACCAATGAACCATTGCTGACAAAAGGTCAGACAGCGGTATTAAAGGTAGTTCAGGTTAACCGTGTGGGTGCATTTTTATACTGGGGGTTAGAGAAGGATTTATTCCTTCCGTACAAAGAGCAGACCAAGCCGGTAAAGGTTGGGGATGAGTGCGTTGTGGCTCTATATACAGATAAGAGCGGACGCCTTTGCGCAACTATGAAGGTGTATCCATATTTACGTATGGACAGTCCTTACCAGAAGAACGATAAGGTAACCGGTATGGTATATGAGATTAGCGAGAATTTCGGTGCATTTGTGGCAGTGGATAACTGTTTCAGCGCTCTGATTGCCAAAAAAGAAATGACAACACAGCTCCATGTAGGTGATGTGGTAAATGCACGTGTTGCCAGCATCAAAAAAGAAGGAAAGCTGGATTTAAGTCTTCGTGAAAAGGCATACATCCAGATGAATATTGATGCGGATAAAGTCGCAGAGAAAATGCAGGCAAACGGTGGTATTTTACCTTTTACGGACAAAGCGTCTCCGGAGCTCATTAAAGAGCAGATGGATATGAGCAAGAACGAATTCAAAAGAGCAGTGGGCAATCTGTTAAAGGCCGGCAAAATTGAGATTGGAGAAAACGAGATTCGATGGAAATAAAGAAGATAAACAAGCTGATGCTTGGAATATTTGTGCTTCACGTAACAATTGTTGCATTGGCTACAAAGTTTCCGGAAGCGTTTGAATTAAATGTTATTTTGGACCTTTCTCTGGGTGAGTTGATACTGTTTGTGCCGACCCTGATGTATTTGGTGTTTTGGGTGTTGGGAGCTAAGAATCGCAGACAGGCAATTGGCATAGCCGAAGGGGAAGAAACAGTAGTAACGAATGAAACGTTATGGAACCGTTTGTATTTTAATAAAGTAAAACCGAGTACACTGAGTTATGTATTATTATTTACCTGGCTCAGCATGCCGTTAACTACATTGCTTAATGCCATAAGCATGCTGTTTGTGGAAAATACGGTAGTATCCTTATCAGAATATATGTTAGAGATTCCGTTTCCGATTATGCTTTGCTTAATGGCGGTTACACCGGCCTTCTGTGAAGAAGTGGTATTCCGTGGTGTGGTTTACGGCGGATACCGTAGAGGTGGCAATAAGTTCTGGGCAGTTATTTTGTCCGGTTTCTTATTTGGCGTTATGCACGGCAATCTGAATCAGGCATTATATGCCTTTGCAATCGGAGTTCTGTTAGCACTCCTGTTTGAAGCAACGGGCAGCATCTTTACAACCATGCTGTTCCATTTTATTTACAATGCACAGTCCTGCTGCATGATGTATCTGGCAGATGCCATGATGCCGGGATATTTTTCCGAAGCAGCGGTGGCAGTGGCTACCGACACAGAACAGTTGTATATGATGATTGCTGTGTATCTGGTTATTGCCGCAGTATTCACACCGCTTGCAATCTGTGTATTATACAAAATATCCAAGAATGAAAACCGTGTACCGCAGTTACGGGAAACCTTACCGAGACACCAAGGGGGTAAAGCAAAAATCGCTACCGCATCCTTCTGGCTGGCAACCATCGTTGCCGTCGGCTACATTATCTATGATATGATAGCGGCAAGTTTATACTAAATATAACGCATGAGGGGCTGTCACAGAAAACTAAGGCGTTGACAGTTTCATAGGACAAATCCGTGAGCCTTAGGCCACGTCAGCCACGGATTTGTCCTATGGAACCGTCAACAGTCTCAGACTTCTGTAACAGCCCCTCACACTTTGTTAGGCAATAGCTACACTAACATATCAAAGTTAGAGCCGACAGCCGGATTTACACTACGCTCCATAGCGGCAGCATCCATCATTTTGATAATACCCTGTCCTGCTACTTCGCTGGATTCCATTGCTTTGTCTAAGACAGCAACTCCAACCTTTGATAAGGATTTAGTCTGTGCCAATGCCATAGAAATAGAAGCTATATCCATAAGCACGCCCTCCTTACACATATATTATCGTATAAAAATTTCTTTTTGTATAGGTTGCCTAAAACAAAAAATGCCGAAAAAGGACAAAAAAATGAAAAAATACACAAAAAAATTGTGGATTCCTATAGATTTTTTTGGTATTTACTATTAAGATAGTAGGAGGTATTGAAAAAAACTTCAAAATCGGGTGAAAAAATATTGTAAAAAAGATACAAAAACGAGAAGGGAATCCAAAGGAGAGGGACTTATGATTTCAAATCAGATTTTACAGAACACAATAGAAGGCATTAAGACAATATCCAGAATGGAGTTATGCGTAGTGGATATTGATGGGAAAGTGATTGCCACATCCAGTGGAGATATGGACCGCTACGGGATTGTAGCCATGGACTTTGCCCAATCACCGGCAGACAGCCAGGAAGTACAGGGATGCCAGTTCTTTAAGATTTATGATGAACAGCAGTTAGAGTACATATTGGTATGCGGTGGTTCGGGAGATGCTACCTACACACTTGGTAAGATGGCAGCCTTCCAGATTCAGAATCTGTTGGTAGCATACAAGGAGAGATTTGATAAGGATAATTTCATTAAGAATCTGTTATTGGATAACCTTTTGTTAGTGGATATATTCAGTCGTGCCAAGAAACTTCATATCCAGTCCGAATCCAGACGTGTTGCCATTATTATTGAAGGCGGCAGCGGCAAGGATAACAATGTACTGGAGCTTATGAGAGCGTCTTACGGTGCCAACAATAAAGACTTTATCACAGCAGTAGATGAGAACAATGTCATCGTGGTAAAAGACATGAGCGACATGGAAAATACAAGCGAAATTGACACTCTGTGCCATGATTACAAGAACTTTTTGGAAAAAGAAGGAATTCGCAATGTCCATATTGCTTATGGTACAATTGTAAAAGAAATTAAAGAAGTCAGCCGTTCTTACAAAGAAGCGAAGATGGCACTGGATGTAGGTAAGATTTTCTTTGATGAGAGAAATATTATTGCTTACAGCGAGTTGGGCATCGGCCGTTTGATTTACCAGCTTCCGATTCCTCTTTGCAAGATGTTTATTAAGGAAATTTTTGGTGGTAAGAGCCCGGATGATTTTGATGAAGAGACATTGACAACCATTATGAAGTTCTTTGAGAACAGTTTAAATGTGTCCGAGACATCACGTCAGTTGTTCATTCATCGTAACACCTTGGTGTATCGTCTGGACAAGCTTCAGAAGACAACCGGTCTTGACCTTAGAGTCTTTGAAGATGCCATTACCTTTAAAATTGCCCTTATGGTAGTAAAATACATGAAGTATATGGAATCATTACAGTACTAGGAGTGAATAAGAGTGTTATTTAGCAAGAAAAAAAACAAGAGAAAAGCAGTATATGAAGAGAATCTGATAGTTCTTGAAAATGTAACCAAGTCTTACGCTACAGGTAACGGGGCCCATGCGTTAAACGGGGTTAATTTGAAGATTAAAAAAGGTGAGTTCGTATTTATTGTTGGAGACAGCGGTTCGGGTAAATCTACCTTGATCAAGCTGCTTCTGCGTGAATTGGTACCGACCACCGGTGAGATTTATGTGAATGGCGAAAACCTTGCCAAATTAAAGCACAGACAGGTTCCTATGTACAGACGTAATCTGGGCGTTGTATTCCAGGATTTCCGTTTGTTAAAAGACCGTAATGTATATGAAAACGTAGCATTTGCCCAGAGAATTGTACAGACACCAAACAGGGAGATTAAGAAAAATGTCCCGGCTATTTTGTCAATTGTAGGTCTTGCCGGCAAATACAAAGCAAAGCCAAAGCAGCTTTCCGGTGGAGAGCAGCAGCGTGTGGCTATGGCCAGAGCATTGATTAACAAGCCGCCGATTTTGTTGTGTGATGAGCCGACGGGTAATCTGGACCCTAAGAATTCATGGGAAATCATGAAGCTCTTGGAGCAGATTAACAAGCGAGGCACCACAATTATTGTGGTTACCCACAACAAAGAAATCGTTAATGAGATGCAGAAACGAGTAATTACTCTGAAAAAGGGTGTTATTATCAGTGACGAAGAAAAAGGTGGATATATAGATGAGGATTAGTACTTTCTTTTATACCCTGAAGCAGGGAATTAAGAATATCTTCCGGAATGCATGGTACTCTTTGGCGTCTGTTGCTACAATCAGTGCCTGCCTTCTGTTGTTTGGTATCTTTTTTGCAATTGTAATTAACTTTTCCCATATTGTAAAAACAGCCGAAGAAGGCGTAGCAGTAACGGTATTTTTTGACGAAGGATTGGAAGATGCCAAGATTGCCGAGATTGGAGAAATGATTGCCAAAAGAGAAGAAGTCCGTGATATGAATTTTATTTCGGCAGATGAAGCATGGGAAAGCTTTAAAGAGGATCTTGGTGAATATGCGGAAGGCATTACCGAGAACCCATTGGCAGACAGTGCCAATTACGAGATTTATTTAAATGATATTGCCCAGCAGAACGGTCTGGTTGAATATCTGGAATCCGTAGAGGGAATCCGTGAAGTGAACCGTTCCGATCTTACGGCCAATATTTTGACCGGTATGAACAGCTTAATCGGATACGTTTCCATTGCAATTATCATTATTCTTCTTGCGGTATCTGTATTCTTAATCAGCAATACGGTTATGATTGGTATTTCCATGCGTAAAGAAGAGATTACCATTATGAAATACATTGGTGCTACTGACTTTTTCGTAAGAGCCCCTTTCGTAGTGGAAGGTCTTTTGATTGGTCTTATCGGGGCCGGTATTCCGATTGGATTAATCTATTTGTTGTACAATTATGTAATTGAATTTATTATGTTGAACTTCAGTATTTTAACCGATTTACTGGCATTCCTTCCGGTTGCCACCATTCTTCATTATTTGGTACCGGTATCATTGGGAATCGGCGCAGGTATTGGTTTCTTGGGAAGTTTTACAACAGTTAGAAAACATTTAAGGGTTTAAACAGAATGACAAGATATAACAAAATTGCAGTAAGATTTTTATGCGGTTTTTGTGCAGGGTCGATTCTGTTTGGAACCTGCTCTTATCGTGCGTATGCGGATACGGCAGCTTTAAAAGCAAGTATTGAGCAAAAGCAGGCAGAGATTGACGAAGCACAGAAGAAGAAAAAGGAACTGCAGACCGGGCTCACCCAGGTTAAGGAGATTATGAAAGGGCTTCAGTCGGAGCGCTCCAATCTTCAAAATTATGTAGCTAAGCTGGATGATAACCTTACGGAAGTGGAAACCAAAATTGAAGAATTAAAGACTCTCATTTCGGAAAAAGAAGACGAAATTCTTGAGACGACAGAGGAATTAGAGGATGCTGTGGAAAAGGAAGAAACCCAGTATCAGTCCATGAAGGACAGAATCCAATTTCTGTACGAAAAGGGAGATGCCTATTATTTGGAACTTTTGTTGTCGGCAGAAAGCTTTGGTGAGTTTGTCAATACTCAGGAATACATTACCAAGTTATCGGAATATGATAACAAAATGTTGGAAGAATATGTGACTAACCGTGAGTTGATTGAGGTTTGCAAGGCAGAGCTGGAGGCAGAAGAAGAGCTTCTGGAGGAGGCAAAGGCAAAGGTGGACGAGGAACAGAAGAATCTGGAGACCTTGATTGCTTCCAAAGAGCAGGAAATTAACAAATATACAGGTGATATCAAAAATAAGGAACAGGCAATTGCCGAGTACGAGGCAGATATTGCTATGGAAAACGATACCATTGCAGCCTTAGAAGCGGCTTTGGCGGAAGAACGCAAGCGTTTATTGGCAGAAAATGGTTCGGAACGGATTATTTACGACGGCGGTATGTTTAAATGGCCGGCACCGTCCTATACCCGCGTATCTTCCGAATACGGATGGCGTATGCATCCGACTCTGGGAGTGGAAAAATTCCACAACGGCATTGACCTGGCAGCACCGGGAGGCTCCCCGATTTTGGCAGCATATGACGGAGAAGTAATCGGCGCGGGATATAACAGTTCCATGGGTAATTATATTATGCTTAATCATGGTGGCGGATTGGTTACGATTTATATGCATGCATCGGCCCTTTATGTATCTACCGGTGAGATGGTAGGCAGGGGCGAAAAAATTGCAGCGGTTGGTACGACCGGACGCTCCACCGGAAATCACCTTCATTTTGGTGTACGTAAAAATGGAGAATACGTAAGTCCTTGGAATTATCTGAGCCAATAAGCCATATAATGAAAGGACATCATTTGTTTTCCTTTTAAAAACAGACATGAATTTGAGGCAGAAATGATAGAAGAAAAGAAACCGGTTGACGGAATAAATGGGGCAAATTTGCCGGTGCAGGAAGAGGCTGCAACGGCAGGAGTGCCAAAAAAGAAAAAAAAGAATCGCACTTATTTCTGGGGAATTGTAACAGGAATTTGGATTTCGGTAGTGCTGTTTGCGGCAGGAAATCTAATCGGATGGTTGATTAACAGTGGTTTGTTTTTGGGAAAAGATGCAGCTGTTTCTTCTTCCGG
>JAZSEL010000127.1:0-12511 GCA_045531685.1 Lachnospiraceae bacterium
TGTTTCACCATCTTTGATAGGCATGTCTGTTACAACAGTACCCGGAGAGTTTTTAGCTAATTCGTAAGCTTCTTTTAAAGTGTTAACTTTAACTACGTTGTTTCCGTAAAAAGCTGCTTCGATGATAGAACGTGTCTTAGAGAAACCTACCTTGCCAGCACCAATTTCGGAAATTGGATAATACGCTTTTGTTGACATATGTCATCCTCCTTAAAATATTATATGAATACACCGCAACGCGGCTCTTTCCACATTTGTGCTATTCGCACAGTCAAAATTATTATTACAGATACGCCTAAAATTGTCAATCTCAATGGTAACTTTTGTACAACTTTTTTATATGAAAAAAGTATAAAATCAGAGTGAAATTCTTCTCTGAATTCCACTCTGAATCATTGCCTAAATTGCCCTTGTGGCCTGATATAACCACTCCCTCTCCTCTTCCTTAAGAAACGGAGAAATCTTCTCATATACACTGGCATGATATTCATTTAACTTACGGATATCGGATGGTTCCATATACGTTGTATCCACTGCTTCCACATCAACCGGCACATAGGTTAACGGTTCAAACCATAAAAATGTACCATCCTCATTCTGTTCCTTCTTTTTTATAAGAAGAACATTTTCTATTCGGATTCCCATTTTATCTTTGATATATACTCCCGGTTCATCCGTAACCACCATTCCTTCTTCCAATACCGTTTCCACAATATCCTTTACATATTTCCATCGGATACTGTGAGGTCCTTCATGGACATTCAAATAATACCCAACTCCGTGACCGGTGCCGCATTTATAATCCATTCCCATTTCCCATAAGGGTTGTCTTGCCAAAATATCCAGATTCCGCCCGGTACATCCTGACAAAAAGGAAGCATTCTGTAGCCTCAGCATCCCCATTGCTACCAGAGTATAATACTTCTTTTCCTCTTCTGTTAATTTCCCCATCGCAATGGTTCTGGTTACATCCGTTGTAGCACCCGCGTACTGTCCACCGGAATCCACTAACAAGAAGCCTTTCTTCTCAATTACGGCACACTTTTCCTTGTTTGCTTCATAATGCATCATAGCTGCATTGGGACCATATGCACTAATTGTAGGAAATGATAATCCATGAAATCCGTCAATATGAGAACGTAGCTCATCCAGATACTCTGCCGCTTCGTATTCTGTCATTCCGCAACCATGTTTCTTCATATGATAAAGGAACTTACAAACCACGGCACTGTCCTCTAAATAGAACCTTCTCATATGCTCAATTTCTTTTTCATTTTTAACGGCTTTTATTTTTTCTATCGGATTAGGAGCTTTTAAAACGCTTCCCTTCTTTTCAATTAATGAAGCCGCCAAAAACCCCGTTTCTTCTGCATCTGCAATCCCTGCCATTCCTTCTGTTGCCTGCTCCAAAAAAGAAAATACTTCTTTGTAATCCTTAATAAATACACCATTTTTAGTCAAATACTCTGCCGCAACCGGAGAAACAGCCTCCTTTTGTATAAACAAATAGATTCTGTCTTTAGTCAGATACAAGTAGGAAAGAGCAACCGGATTGCAGGCTACATCTCCCCCGCGGATATTACAAAACCACATAATGTCATCCAACTTACTGACAAACAGAAAATCTGCCCGTTCCTCTTCCATTTTCTTGCGCACCAGCTCATGCTTCTTAGCTATGGTATTTCCCTGATATTCTTGGGGAAGCACATAAATTTCCTCTTTAGAAAGCAATGGTCTGTCATCCCATAATTTACCTGCCAGATCCTCTTCGCACACTAACACCGGTTCCAGTTCCTGACAACAATTTACCATCCTATCCACATAAAATTTACGAAGAATCCTTCCGTCAAAACCAATCCGTACTCCCTTTTTCCCTGTATTAAAAATATACTCCGGAATGGTAGGAACCCCTTCGTTTCCTAACCGGAACAATGTAATCCCGCTTCCCGTCAGTTCCTTTTCTGCCTGGACAAAGTATCTTCCATCCGTCCACAGTCCTGCAAAATCTTCTCCGACTAATAAGGTTCCGTTAGAGCCTGTAAAACCGGAATACCATTCCCGGACTTTAAAATAATCGCCCACGTATTCCGAATTATGAAAATCCGAAGTAGGGATGATATAGTAATCTATTTTTTTATCTTTTATTTTTTCCCGAAGTCTCTCTAATCTTTGAATTCGTTTATCCATTTTCATTTATCCTCTTTCAATTCACTTGAACTATCTTCTTATGATTCTTTTTGTTATCATATCACTATTTTGTCTTGTTTTAAATGAACAATTCCTATTATGAAATCACAATTTTTTCTATTTTGGTTCGTATCGGAATATTCATTTTCGTTATAACACACTGTTTATTCCTTTATCATGGTAAATCACTAAATTTTTTTCTTAAAATACTCTAAAAAGCCTTGTCTTAAGAAACATTTTTCGTTAACATAGTAGTGTATTGTGTAAATAGTTAGAAAATAAAGGATAAGAAAGGCGGAGTTTTATTGGAAAAAAACATTTATTCAGAAATCACACCCGATATTATTGAACTGGCAGCGCTCTCAAAAGAAGCCGGATACATTGATTCCGAGTTGTTTACCAAATACGATGTAAAGCGCGGCTTACGAGATTTAAATGGTAAAGGAGTATTGGCCGGCTTAACCAATATTTCTGATGTACGTGCTACAAAAGTTGTGGATGGGGTTACTTTCCCTGACCATGGTAAGTTGTTTTACCGTGGCTATAATGTTGCGGACCTTGTTAACGGTTTCTCTCAGGATAACCGTTTTGGTTTTGAGGAAGTATCGTACCTTCTGCTTTTTAATAAATTACCTGACGAACATGAATTGGAAGAGTTTTCTGCGTTACTTGCTAAATATCGTTCCCTTCCTACCAGCTTTGTCCGGGATATCATCATGAAAGCTCCGAGCAAGGATATGATGAATACCCTGGCAAGAAGTGTCCTTACCCTGTATTCTTACGATGATTATGCAGACGACACTTCACTGCCAAATGTCCTTCGTCAGTGTTTGCAATTAATCAGTTTATTCCCTATGTTATCCATCTATGGTTATCAGGCATACAGCCACTATCATGATGGTAACAGTTTATATATTCATCAGCCACAGGAACATCTGTCCATGGCGGAAAATATTTTACATATCCTTAGACCGGATAGTAAATATACCGAGTTGGAAGCTAAGATTTTAGACATTGCCCTGATTCTGCATATGGAGCATGGTGGTGGTAATAACTCATCCTTTACTACTCATGTAGTATCATCTTCTATGACGGATACGTATTCTGTTATTGCTGCTGCAATCGGTTCTCTTAAAGGACCTCGTCACGGTGGTGCTAACATTAAGGTTGTTCAGATGTTTGCTGATATGATGGAACAGGTTCATGATTGGAAGGATGAAGATGAAGTATCCTACTACTTACGAAGATTACTTCACAAAGAAGCATTCGATAAAGCCGGCTTGATTTATGGCGTCGGTCATGCGATTTATTCCAAGTCCGACCCTCGTGCCGAAATATTTAAGGGATTTGTTGAAAAGCTTTCCATTGAAAAGGGCTTACAGGATCAGTATGAACTCTACGATATGGTTGCCAGACTTGCTCCAAAGATTATTGAATCCGAACGCCAGATGTATAAGGGCGTTAGTATCAACGTGGACTTCTATTCCGGATTCGTATATCAGATGTTAGGACTTCCGATGGAACTCTACACCCCAATCTTTGCTATTGCAAGAATCGTTGGTTGGAGTGCCCACCGCTTGGAGGAGCTTTCTAATAATGGTAAAATTATCCGTCCTGCATACAAAACACTTTGTACCGATCAGGATTATATTAAGATGGAGGATCGATAATCTTCTGTTAACTACAAGAACCACCGGATAACCGGTGGTTCTTATTAATTTGCAATACTTACTGCAACCTTTCACAAGAATAATTCTCTCAGTCGATTACATTCCCAAGAATTGCTTAATAATATCCTTCATACCTTCTTTTTCACAAATATTATCATGCAATACAGGAGCTGTCTTCAGTTCTTCTACTGCATTCGGAATTGCTACATTAGCTGTCTTAGAAAGAGTCTCAACAAGTTCAAACATATCTTCCTCATGAGTATTTCCGTCAATTGCTTCCATTACACTCTGTCCAAACTTAAAAGGACTGGCTGTAGATGCAATCACAGTCTTATTGGTATCGCCTGTTTCTTTTACATACTGTTCATATACGTAAGATGCTACCGCTGTATGAGTATCTAATACATAACCTGTCTTTTCGTATAATGCCTTGATACATGCTGCTGTCTCTTCTTCTGTTGCAAAACCACCTACAAAATCAGCCAGGTTTGCTTTCATTTCCTCTGTAATTATGTATGAACCTTCTTGATTCAACTTCTGCATAAGCTCTGTATTCTTAACATCATCCTGTCCTGCAATCAGGTAAATCAATCTCTCTAAATTGCTGGAAATCAAAATATCCATGGATGGAGAAGTTGTTAAGTAGAACTCTCTGTTACGATTGTATTCTCCTGTTTGGAAGAAATCATACAGTACCTTATTGTGATTGGATGCACATACCAATTTGTCAATCGGCACACCCATATGCTTAGCTAAGTATGTAGCTAAAATATTACCAAAGTTACCGGTCGGAACCACTACATTAATCTTCTCACCGGCTGTAATTCTTTCTTCTTTTACCATAACTCCGTAAGCATATACATAATATACCACCTGCGGAATCAAACGTCCGATGTTGATGGAGTTAGCGGATGAAAACTGATATCCCTTCTCATCTAATTCTTTTGCAAATTCTTTGTCTGCAAAAATCTTCTTAACGCCGGTCTGGGCATCATCAAAGTTACCATGGATACCCACTACAAATGTATTGTCTCCCTTTTGCGTTACCATCTGGCGTTCCTGAATAGCGCTGACACCATTCTTAGGGTAAAATACGATAATCTTTGTACCCTCTACTTCTGCAAAACCTGCAAGAGCCGCCTTACCGGTATCACCACTGGTTGCCGTTAAAATAACGATATCATTCTTAACGTTATTTTTTCTTGCAGATGTAATCATTAAATGAGGAAGAATGGACAATGCCATATCCTTAAATGCAATAGTCGGTCCATGGAACAACTCTAAGTAATATGCACCATCTGCCTCAACAAGCGGAGCGATTACTTCTGTATCAAACTTAGAATCATATGCACGTGCAATACAGTTCTTTAACTCTTCTTCCGTAAAATCAGTATAGAAACGGCTCATAACTTCGTAAGCCACTTCTGCATATGTCATCTCAGCGATTTTATCCATGGAAATATCCAGAGTCGGAATTCTCTCCGGAATAAATAAACCGCCTTCTTCTGATAATCCTTGTAAAATAGCCTGTGAAGCACTCACGCGGATAGAACTGTTTCTTGTACTTTTGTAAAATAATTCTTCCATAATTTCCTCTCATTCTGCACTTTGTGCATGTACCTTTTCTATCTGTTAATATCCCTTCGGATTTTTATTATCCCGTGAATTATAGCATGTTTCATAAATAATAGGAATAGTTTTTGTATATATTTTCAAACAAATTCCTTTTAACAAAAAAATTCATGTCCCCCATAGGTGAATAACTTAGTCAGATTCCTGTCAAACCAAGCTGCCTTATCCTCATTGGCATATTCTCTTGCCATAAAATACAATGCTCCCTCGGAACAATCCTCTCCATACAGTGCTGCATTTACAGCCTCTACGGTTTCCCGGGAAACCTGTACGGTATAAAACCGCCCATCACTGATAGGGGAAAACTGACATATCCCTTTTTCCTTTTGAAAAACCACTTCTGTTATGGTGTCCGGGAACGCCTCGTCCCTTACTCTATTTAAAATCACATTTGCTACCAATAGTTTTCCGGTTCTGTCCTCACATCCGGCTTCTGCTTCAACAATCCGAAGCATATTCTCATAATCCTCTTCTGTAATATCCATCACATAATCCCGCTCCATCACAGATACGTTTACGACACGCTGCTTTGAAGAGGTATTGGCAATATTTCCTAACACACTCCTGCTTGTTACCGCATCTTTGGTTACAAAAGCTTCTTGTACAAGCGTACGGGCATGTACCATTTCTCCTAAGTTATAATATCCCAGAACCAAAACAAAGCTCCATACTAATATCAAAAAGGAGCATTTTTTGTAAAATTCAGTTTGTCTCATCATTCCCAATCCTTTCCTTCATTATTCTATTTCTGAAATTGAGAAATTATACTTATTTTGCTATACTATTCTCAAAAAGCATCCGTATTTTTCGTCAGGAAAGGAGTTAAGGTGAGCGATTTATCTAAAAATCTTCCCGGTACTTTTGCCGCAACAAAAAAAGATGGGACCGTATATTACCGCTCATCTTTTACCTATAAAAACAAACATATATCTCTTGGAAGCTTTGATACACAGGCACAGGCGCACGAAGCCTATCTGGAAGCATTGCGGATAACTGCCGGCAAGGAACTTTCCATTATTAATTATTCTTCAAAAAGCCCTCTGTCCTTTGAAAAATGGGTAATCCTGTGCAATTATCGTGATAATAATATTTATTTTTCCACTCCGATTTATGTGAGAAAACAATTTTTTTCTTATTATTTGGACCCCCGTACGGAACTCAAATTTTCCATTGATGATTTATTTTATTATTCTTCCCATAAAATCATGAAGCGGAATGGGCATTATTTTGTAGCCGACTATGGTATGCAGGTAACCATCTTAAGCCGCTATGGTATTAAAAGTTACGGGGTTCTGGGAAAAGACTATAACCTGATTAACGGTGATATCCACGACTTCCGCTTGGAAAACATTGAAATTCTCAACTCCTACCACGGAGTCAGCCATGTTACCCACCGCGGAAAACCGATGTATCAGGCCCGCATCCATATAAAGGGGTATTTCATCATTGGTTACTACAACACCGCATTGGAAGCCGCTATTGCTTATAACAAGGCTATTGATATTCTTGCTACAAAGGGATGCCAAAAGCAATTCAAAACCAATTATACCGAAGGAATTTCTGCTTCCAAATATGCTGAAATTTATCACACTTTAAAGCTTTCAGCAAAGATTATGAATTATTCGGCTAAATAGTACGTAAGGAAGGGGCATATATCTTTCTTGCATGCCGTTTAACAAACGTAACCGAACTGACAAGTCAGTTCGATGCACTTACGATGCGTATTTTGCATCGTTATGTGTCCGCTACGTTTTTAACCGAGCGAGAGCGTGCATAAAAGAAAGATATATGCCCCTTCCGTATTACTACCTTGCAGAATAATCTACAAAACTGATATTTAAGTCTACGAATCCATTGATTCCGTTAACCTGACCTTGTGTTGTGTACTGCCACATTTCATAGCGGTACGGATATTTTGGAATATCTGCTTCTTCGGCAAGCCATATGCAGGATGCATTGAACTTTGCCACATCAATTCTCTTTACCAGCCATTCCGTATCCCCATATAACATCGGGGTATAACCCGCATTATTAATATGATTTAGGAAAGCCGCCGCCATTGTGGTGCGTTCATCACGGGTTAACGTCTCTACTCTTGCTGTATCATTTTCAATAAACTCCATATCGTACGCTACCGGATATAAAATCTCATAATCCTTAATGCTGTCCAATACAAGCTGTGCCTCTGCAACCGCTTCTTCCTGGGTAATTGCCTGAGAAAAGAAATATACTCCAATATCCAGACCGGCTTCCGTTGCCTTCTTAATATTCTGCTCAAAATACTCGTCCATCTGAAGCTCACCGGTCTTGTATCCGCGGGCACCCACACGAATCATAACAAATTCAATGCCATCATTCTTTAAAGCCTGGAAATCAACATCCTTTTGATATCGGGAGATATCCACCCCCAAAAAGGAAATCTTCTTTCCATCGGAATAATACTTCATCTTCCCGTCATTGGATACCATATTGGTAAAATCATAGGTATTCTTCTCAATATACGGATTTATCTGTACCCATTCCTCTGAGCCGTCATCATATATAATCTGAATATGATTACCGTCATCCTTGCTTTCTTCGGTGGTTACTTCTTCTGTTGTTGTCTCTTCTTCTGTCGTTTCCTCTTCTGTCTCTTCCGGATACATGTCCCAAATATCCAGCTCATCCGCAGTACGTTTCCTGTCCGTCCCTGCAATATCTGCTGTAGACACTTCATCCGTTGTGTCGTCTTCTATAGATGCAACGAATGGTATATTATTATGTCTTGTGGGTTTTTTATTCATTGCCAGTACAATTCCAAGCACCGCAAGAATAAAGAAAGAAACTCCAAGTGCCATATAGATAATCGGCAATCCACCACTGTTATCTTCAAAATCGTTAGTCTGTCTCATATTTTACTCTTTAATAATAATTGCTTTCTTCGGACACTTCTCCACACAGGTACCACAGTCAATACATTTACTGTAATCAATCTGTGCACAGAAATCCGTTACCGTAATGGCTTCAGCCGGACAATTCTTTGCACAAAGCTGGCAACCAATACAGGCATTGGTACAAGCCTTCATGGCAACAGGTCCTTTGTCCTTAGAGTTACAAGAAACTAAGTATTTTGCACTGTACGGAACCATGTCAATCAAGTTCTTTGGACATGCCTCTACACACTTGCCACATGCCTTACATTTTTCTTTATCAACAACAGCAATTCCGTTTACCACATGGATGGCATCAAAAGCACATGCCTTTACACAATTGCCATATCCTAAGCAACCATAGCTACAGGTCTTTGGTCCGCCACTTGGAACAAATGCCATCATGGCACAATCTTCTACACCGGTATACTCATAATCCTGTTTTGCCTTCTCGCAGTCACCCTGGCATTTTACAAAAGCTACCATCTTTTCGCTGGTTTCTGCTTCTACACCCATGATTCCTGCAATCACATTAGCTACCGGTTCTCCACCAACCGGGCATCCGTTTACCGGTGCTTCTCCTTCTGCAATAGCATGAGCCAGACCGGAACAACCGGCAAAACCACATCCGCCACAGTTATTACCCGGCAGGGCGTTTAACACTTCTTCTTCCTTAGGATTTACCTCAACACGAAACTTAATAGCAGCAATTCCTAAGAATAAACCTACAAATAATCCCACACAGCCGATAGCGACTGTGGCTGTCATAATTCCTGAAAACATACGCGCACCGCCTTTCTACAGTAATCCGGAAAAGCCACAGAATGCAATTGCCATAAGTCCGGCTGTTAACAATACATGAGGCATTCCCTTAAAGGATTCCGGTACATCGTTCCATTCCATTTTTTCTCTGAGACCGGCTAAAATTACAATGGCAATGGTAAAACCAAGTGCTGTTGCAAATCCATTTACCGTTCCCTGTAAAATTCCGTACTCCTTCTGTACATTGGTAAGTGCTACACCAAGTACTGCACAGTTGGTTGTAATCAGAGGAAGGTATACACCAAGTGCCTGGTACAACCCCTGCATATACCGTTTTAAAAACATTTCCACAAACTGTACCAATGCTGCAATAACAAGAATAAACACGATGGTCTGTAAATAAGACAAATCAAATGGTTTTAAAATATACTCATAAATGCATCCGGTAACAACACTTGCCAAAGTAATAACGAATATTACCGCTCCGCCCATACCTGCTGCTGTTTCTACCTTCTTAGAAACACCAAGGAACGGACAGAGTCCCAAAAACTGACTTAATACAACATTGCTTACCAAAGAGGAACTAATCATAATAATCAATAATTCTTTTACTTCTGACATTTATTTTTCCTCCTTATCTGCAATATCTACTTCTACAAGACGTTTGCTGCATCCGCCTTCGCCACAATTCATACAATCAGAATTGCATCCGGACTGAATCTTGCTCACATCTTTTCCTTTTTTCGCGCCCTCAATCTTAACCTTATTCTGAATTGCCGTTAACACAGCAAGAACAAAGAAAGCTCCCGGTGCCAATTTAAATATACTGATTGGAGTAAAAGATGCCGGCATTACATAAATACCAAAGGCTTCTCCTCCACCAAGTACTTCTCTTACCAACCCGATAATGGTAAGGGCCACTGTAAAGCCAAGCCCCATACCCACTCCATCAAAGAAAGATGGTATTACCGGATTCTTATACGCATATGCTTCCGCACGTCCTAAAATAATACAGTTAACTACAATAAGCGGAATATATATACCAAGAGACTCATATAAGCTTGGAATATATGCCTGTAATAACAACTGCATAATCGTAACAAAGGAAGCAATAATTACGATAAATGCCGGAATACGGATCTTATCCGGAATAATCTTACGGAGCAGTGAAATAATAACATTACTGAGTGCAAGAACCACCGTTGTAGTAAGACCCATTCCAAGTCCGTTCATAGCAGATGTGGTAACCGCTAATGTCGGACACATACCTAACATTAATACTAAGGTCGGATTTTCTTTTACCAAACCGTTCCATAAACGTTCTGTTGCTTTATTCATTTGCAGTACCTCCTCCCAATACATTCTGGAAATAATACAGGCCTGCATTTACACCATTCGTAACTGCATTGGATGTAATGGTTGCACCACTGATGGCATCAATCTGCTCATCACTTGTAGCACCTGTCTTTGTAACACTAAACTGTGCTACGCTCTTGCCTGCATACTGAGGCTTTAATACACTTTCTGCTTCCATACCAAGACCCGGTGTTTCAGAAATAGCCAAAATAGAAATACCGTTTACGGTTCCGTCCAGTTTCACGCCTAATGTAAACTGAATGTCTCCACCGTAGCCTTCATGGTTGGTTACTACCATAACATATCCGAGTACAGAGCCGTCAGCTCCCTTGGCTTCGAATACATTGTTAATATCAGAACCGGTCACTCCACCTGCTGAAAGCGCATCAGCCTGTACTTCTATTTCTGCAAAATCAGCCGCATCGGCAAATACTTCTTTGTATGCTTCCATTGCAGCAGCTGCTTCCGCCTCTGCAATCGGTCCTTTTGTTACCTGATATACAGTACCCAGTACAAATCCTGCAATTACCGTAATGGCAAGGAGAATACCGGCATTTTTTAACATTTCTTTCATACTCGTTCTCCTCCCTTACCAAATGCTTTCGGATAAGTTACTTTCTCAATCAACGGAACTAATAAATTGCCGATAATGATTGCATAGGATACGCCTTCTGCTCCCGCACCGAAAATACGGAAGATACCGGTAAGAATACCTAACAGAATACCAAATACAATCTGTCCCATTTTCGTAACCGGTCTGGTCACATAATCGGTTGCCATGAAGAATGCTCCAAGCATAAGACCGCCACCTGCTAAATGGGCACTGATAAAATACGGGTCAAATCCGTGTCCGCCAAATAAAGTAATAAATACAACAAAGGTTACAATATAGCTTCCCGGAATACGTAAATCAATAATTCCCATTAAAATAAGGATGCATGCACCAAATACAATAGCAATCATGCTTGTCTCACCAATGGTACCTGCGGTACGTCCGATTACCATGTCAAATACATTAACACTCTCTCCTGCCTTTAAGGCTGCAAGAGGTGTGGCTCCTGTATACGCATCACAGGTAAAATCCGTCATGATAACAGGGAAAGAAATCAAAAGAAAACATCTTGCTGCCAGAGCCGGATTCATAAAGTTCTGACCAAGACCTCCAAACAACATCTTTACCACTAAAATTGCAAATACACCACCCATAACACCAATCCATAACGGTGCATTCGGCGGTAAATTAAGTGCTAATAAAACACCTGTTACAACTGCAGAAAAATCAGCAATTGTAAGTTTTTTCTTCATAATTACTTCATATAAAGCTTCTGTTACAACAGTACTTGCTACAGTTACAAGAACCAATAACAAGGCATGTATTCCAAAATTCCATACACCGAAAATCGTTGTCGGAAGCAAAGCAATAATAACGGCAAGCATTATTTTGCTTGTGCTGACTTTGGAACGGATATGTGGGTTAGATGAAACTTTCATCAGCGCAGCTTTTACTTCACTCATTGCCTACTCCTTTACTTTTTTCTTTTACCTAATACGGTTTTTCTCATAGATTTAATAGACTGTGTTAAATGACGTTTTGCAGGACATACAAAGCTGCAACATCCACATTCACAACATTCCATACCATTGCATTTTACAAAGGCTTCTTCATTACCTCTGTCTGCATACTCTGCAAGTAATTTCGGCACTACACGTCCCGGGCAAACTTCTGCACACATACCACAATTAATACATGCACTCGGTTCACAGGCTGCCACTTCATCCTTACTCATGCAAAGAAGTGCAGATGCAGTCTTTGTGGTTGGTACATCCAAGTCAAAAAGACCAAATCCCATCATAGGACCACCGGATACAATTTTCTCCGGTTCTACTTTAAAACCACCTGCAGCATCAATCAGTTCATGATAATTGGTACCAATCTTTACACGATAATTCTGAGGATTGTTAATGGCATCACCGGTAATGGTAACGATACGCTGC
>JAZSEL010000149.1:0-6870 GCA_045531685.1 Lachnospiraceae bacterium
AGAGCAATCAAGCTTGCTTTTGGTGACCATGCTAAGAACTTGAAGATTAACTCTACAAAGTCTATGGTAGGACATTTACTTGGTGCAGCAGGCGCAATCGAATTCATAACTTGTGTAAAAGAAATTGAAGAAGGTTATATCCATAAGACAGTAGGGCTCACACAGCCGGATGAAGAACTTGACTTAAATTACTGTATGGACAGCTATAACGAAGAAGTTCCATATGCATTAAGCAATTCACTTGGCTTCGGCGGTCACAACGCGAGTTTATTAATAAAGAAGTTTGAAGCATAGAACTGGAATTATTATGTGTTTTAGCGGATGTAAGGCTGCTGGAGTGGTATATTCTGTGGCGTGACCCTCTGTCAATGCCGGTACTTAACGAGGTTCTTTTCGAGTCTAGTACCGTTGCGTTGTAAAGGGAGCGAAAGCGTGTCACAAACAGAATGTACTCTCTCAGCAGCTTACAGCCGCGGAAAGAGAGAATTATGGCAGTATATACAGCAAAAGAAATTATGGAGATTATTCCGCATAGACAGCCGTTTATGCTGATTGATACGATTGAGGAATTAGAGCCGGGCGTAAGGGCCGTTGGAAAGAAATGTGTAAGCTTTAACGAGCCGTTCTTTAACGGACATTTTCCGGGCAATCCGGTTATGCCGGGGGTTCTTATTATTGAAGCATTGGCACAGGTTGGTGCAGTAGCGATCCTTGATCTTCCTGAAAATAAGGGGAAAACGGCTTATTTTGCGAGCATAGATAAAGCGAAATTCAAGCAAATGGTTGTTCCGGGAGATGTGTTGATGCTGGAAACCAAGATTATCAAGGTAAAAGGACCGATTGGTGTCGGTGAAGCAACAGCAACCGTAAATGGTAAAGTGGCAGCAAAGGCAGAATTAACGTTTGCCATAGGAAAGTAAAAAGTGTGAATTCCATAGGGGTTTAGGAGAATTGATGATGGAAGAAATCATAGAAATTAAATGTCCCAAATGTAAGAAGATGGTGGACCGTGATAAAGTTGTAAAGGCAAAATATGTCTGTTATGAGTGTGGCGGTTATTTCCGCGTTAAAACCAATAACCGTATTAAAATGGTGGCAGACAGAAAGAGCTTTACACCTTGGTTTGAAGATATGCCGGTGAGCAATCCCCTTAACTTTGAAGGTTATGAGGATAAATTGGCTGAAACAAGAGAGAAGACCGGTGCAAATGAAGCAGTAACCGTAGGACAATGCAATATCTACGGAGAACCGGCTGTAATCGGTATTTGTGAAACCCGATTTATGATGGGAAGCATGGGGCATGTGGTTGGTGAAAAAATTACTCGAGCTATTGAACGTGCTACAGAATTAAAATTGCCGGTATTTATTTTCTGTGCATCCGGTGGTGCCAGAATGCAGGAAGGAATTGTATCCCTAATGCAGATGGCCAAAACAAGTGCGGCAATTCAGAGACATGGAGAAGCCGGGCTTTTATATAGCACAATTTTGACAGATCCGACAACAGGCGGGGTGACGGCTAGCTTTGCCATGCTCGGCGATGTAATTATGGCAGAACCGGGAGCGCTTATTGGTTTTGCAGGACCTCGTGTTATTAAGCAGACGATTGGTCAGGAACTTCCGGAAGGCTTTCAGACAGCTGAATTTTTAGTAGAACATGGATTTGTGGATGGTATCGTAAAAAGGGAAAATCTGAAAAAAACCATGTATTTTCTAATTAAGACCCACCAGCAAAAAGAAGGAAGCTATGCTGATTTTAAAAAGGATTTTCATTTTGAGTTAAATGAAATTATAAAGGAACGTTCATGGAAGACACTTCCGATTACGGCGTGGGAAAAGGTAAAAGCGGTAAGACAGGTAGGACGCCCTTCTGCAATGGACTACGTAGATCATATATTTGATTTCTTTGTAGAGGCGCATGGTGACAGAGGATTCCGTGATGATAGGGCAATTGTTGGCGGTATTGCTTTCCTTGACGGGCAGCCGGTAACGGTAATTGCTGATGTAAAGGGTAAAGATGGCAAGGAATGCCAGGAGCGCAACTTTGGTATGCCGATGCCGGAAGGATATCGTAAGGCACTGCGTCTTATGAAACAGGCAGAGAAGTTTAACCGCCCGATTATCAGCTTTGTTAATACCTCCGGTGCGTTCTGTGGAATTGAAGCAGAAGAACGTGGACAGGGTGAAGCCATTGCCCGTAATCTCTTAGAAATGTCAGCATTAAAGGTTCCGGTCCTTTGCATTCTCATTGGCGAAGGAGGTAGTGGAGGCGCGCTTGCAACAGCAGTTGGTAACGAAGTGTGGATGATGGAAAATGCGACCTACTCTATTTTATCGCCGGAAGGATTTGCTTCTATTTTATGGAAGGATTCCGCAAGAGCAGAGCAGGCAAGTGAGGTAATGAACATTACGGCACAGGATTTGAAACGTCTTGGAATTATTGAACAGATTATTCCGGAATATGGCGGAGCTGATAAAAAGACAGCAGAATCCATCGCGGGTTATATGAAGGAACAAATGAAAAACTTTTTGTTAAAATATAATGGATTAAGTGGTGCTGAAATTGCCAAGATGCGTTATAATAGGTTTAGAGAGTTTTAAATTGGGTATTGTCCATGGGATAATAAGTAGATTTACAGTTGATAAGGCTTAGAACAGGAGTAAAAATGGGTTCCCGCGAAGTAATTAATGATACATTAGTGAACTTGTTTAACGAAATATTAAAATTGGAAGAGGATGTTCTGGTAACCGGAGAATTTCAGAATATATCCGTTAACGACTTTCATGTGATTAATGCCATTGGCATGGAGGAGACCAAGAATATGTCTATGATAGCGAAACAGCTTGATATTACAGTTGGTTCGTTGACGACTGCTGTTAATGCGTTGGTTCGTAAGGGATATGTTTTGCGAGAACGGAGTGAGAAGGACAGAAGAGTGGTAACAGTAAAACTTACCGAGCTTGGAGAGCGTGCTTACCATCATCATATGGACTTCCACAACCACATGACTGATGCGGCGGTGCATACACTCAAAGAGGATGAACTTCCAAAGGTTACCAAGGTTTTAATTGGATTACAGAAATTTTTCCGCGAATACAAACAGAATGAATTACCAAAGGACGGCGAATAGCCGTCCTTTTTTGATGCGCTGGGATGGAATTTTGTTTTTGGGGATATCATTTTTCTTTAATAGAGCGAGTGGATTTGGAGATGGCATATGATTTTTCAGTTTAAGTTGGTTCAGGGGTATGTTTTTGAGGTGACTAGAGAGACAAAGCATACGAAATAGGGAGATGAAGGGAGCCATAAGCCAATGCTTGGTGCTTTACTTACATTATTGGCTCATGTAAATTGAATTATATAAAATTCATAAGTCAATTTAGGAAAAGGTTGGGAGAAAGCTGACATATAAATTCGAGAAGAGAGGTATTTCATAAGCCGATACAAGATTTCAGATACAGACTGTATAGAGGGACTTTCATTTGCCTGCTACATATTTTTCTTATATCTGCAAATACTATATACCAAAAATATGTGAGGTATATCTATGGGCAGTTCAGAACAAGAAGCATATATAAACGAAGGAGTACCGGCATCTCAGGCATTGGGTAAGCAAAGTATAAAATTCACATTTCCCGTGTATTTAGTAAACAGTGCATCCGTAGTTGGAAAAAAAGAGGGCGAAGGTCCTTTGGGAGAACTCTTTGATGTGGTAATCAAAGATGATAAGGACGGCTTTAATACATGGGAAGAGGCGGAGAGTGCGTTGCAAAGAGATGCAGTTACAACACTTCTGCAAAAGTCGGGAGAGAGGACAGAAAATATAAGGTATTTATTTGCAGGTGACTTGCTTGGTCAATCAATTGCATCCACATTTGGATTAATGACATTCGAGTTACCTTACATTGGTTTGTATGGTGCGTGTTCTACCTGTGGATTGTCTCTAAGCCTTGGAAGTATGGCAATTGCAGGTGGTTTTGCGGAAAATGTCATCTGTGTCACTTCTAGTCATTTTGCTAGTGCGGAGAAGGAGTTTCGTTTCCCTCTTTCCTATGGAAATCAGAGACCGTTATCTGCTACATGGACCGTGACCGGTAGTGGAGCATTCCTGTTATCTAGTCAGAAAAAGAGTGGTGTCAGAGCAGTGATTACCGGAATTACCACCGGAAAGATTGTGGATTACGGGGTAAAGGATTCCATGAATATGGGTGCCTGTATGGCACCGGCGGCTGCCAATATTATCTTGCAGCATATGAAAGATTTCCATGCAAAGCCGGAAGATTATGACAGAATTATTACCGGAGATTTGGGAAAAATCGGACAGGAAATTCTGATTGACCTTTTATTACAAAAGGATATGAATATTGAAAAACAGCATATGGACTGTGGGATTGAAGTTTATGATGGGGATACACAGGGTACGCAATCCGGTGGTTCCGGATGCGGATGTTCCGCAGTTGTTCTTTCTGCTTATATTTTGCGTCAGCTAGAAAGCGGAACATGGAAGAAGGTATTGTTTATTCCTACAGGAGCCCTTCTTAGTAAAACAAGCTTTAATGAGGGACAGGCAGTGCCCGGGGTGGCTCATGCAGTTGTTTTAGAACATGTGAATTCATAAAATCGGGCAGAAAAAGTTATAACTCTTATAACAAAACTGTATAACCCTATACTTGAGAAAAGAACAAATTCGAATTATAATATAGAAAGTTGTTTCCATGGAATCAGACTCATGGAAACAACCGTTACATAGTTTAGGAAAGAATATACAAAGGGGATGTTGTTTTGGCAAAACGAACCATGGAATTTAAGATGGAGCGGCCCGGATTGCTTAACGTGGGTGATCATGTGACGATAACAGAGGGTGTGCTTCCGAGTAACTATTATTATACAATTGATCCATCACTGGCAATGTCAGGTAATTTTCCGTTCCGTGAGAGGATGATGGCAAGAGAAGGAGTGGTATTGGACGTTATCCAGAATGACAGAGGATTTTATGTAACGGCTGAGTTTGATATTGTTCAGAGCTAAGCAGATATTTACAAAAAGATAAAAATGCTTGCATTTTATTATCTTTTTGTAAATATCTATTTAGCGGATACGCGTCACTGAGGAAACGCGAAGCGTTTTCGAAGTGAGGTCTGAACAATATAAGATATTTAAGGAGGATTTTATTATGATTAAAAAAGTTTCAACTGACAAAGCACCTGCCGCAATCGGACCATACTCACAGGCGGTAATTGCCAATAAGATGTTATTTGCATCCGGACAGATTCCGATTAATCCGGAAACAGGCAATGTAGAAGCAGAAGGCATCGAAGCACAGGCTGAACAGGTTATGAAAAATATCGGTGCTGTATTAATCGCAGGCGGTTGCGGATACGAGGATGTAGTAAAAACGACTTGTTTCTTAGCAGATATGGCAGATTTTGCAGCCTTTAATTCTGTATATGAAAAGTATTTTACACAGAAACCGGCAAGAAGCTGTGTGGCGGTAAAGCAGCTTCCGAAGGATGTACTTTGTGAAGTAGAAGTAATTGCCTGCTTATATTAGTAAGAATAAAGGAATACTGAAAATGACGGTTATAGAAAAGAAACAGGATTCATTTTCAACAAAAAGGAATAATGTTGTTCTGATAGGTATGCCGGGTTGCGGAAAAAGCACAGTAGGCGTAGTCCTTGCTAAGAATATGGGGTTTCAATTTATGGATTCCGATATTTGTATTCAGGAGCAAGAGAATAGTCTTTTACATGAGATTATTGCAAGGGAAGGCATGGACGGATTTCTGGCTATTGAAAACAGGGTTAATGCATCATTAGATGTAGAGAATCATGTGATTGCCACCGGCGGCAGCGCTATTTATGGTGCAGAAGCAATGGAGCATCTGTCAGAAATTGGAATTATTGTGTATTTGAAACTTCCGTATGAGGAAATTAAAGAGCGCCTGGGTGACTTAAGCAAGCGTGGCGTTACCTTTAGAGAAGGACAGACATTGCTTGATTTGTATGAGGAGCGCATTCCTTTATATGAAAAGTATGCGGATATTATCATGGATTGTAATGGCAAAGCAATTCGTGAAATCGTACATGAGCTTGCCGATAAAGTTAGATTCTAGTGTTTGTATTTGTAAGCATTGTGACAAACATGTTACTAAAAGAGGAAATTAGTTTATGAAAAAACAGGCTATTAGCGCCGCAGAGTTGCTGTTAACAGCATTCATCTGGGGCGTTGCCTTTGTGGCACAAAGTGTAGGAATGGATTACATCGGTCCGTTCACCTTTAATTGCGTTCGAAGCATTATAGGTGGACTGGTATTGATCCCGCTTATCTTTGTTTTAAGAAAAACAAATAAAACGCAGCGCAATGAAAAGGAAGCCAAATCGTATAAGAAGAATACCATATTAGGCGGTATTTGCTGTGGTGTCGCTTTATGTGTGGCAAGTAGCTTTCAACAGTTTGGAATTATGTATACAACCGTTGGAAAAGCCGGATTTATCACGGCTCTATATATTATCATTGTTCCTATATTGGGTATTTTTATTGGAAAAAGAGTGACACCTATCGTCTGGGTAAGCAGTATTGTCGCAGTTTTCGGTTTCTATTTGCTTAGTATTTCGGGACAGGTCAGCATTAGCAAAGGGGATATTCTGGTGCTAATCTGTGCTGTGTTGTTTTCCGTTCATATATTGATTATTGATTATTTTTCACCAAAAGGGGATGGGGTTACCATTTCCTGTATTCAGTTCATAACCTGTGGAATTCTGTGCGGTATATGTATGTTTATTTTTGAGGCGCCGCATATTGCCGACATATTGGCGGCATATTTGCCTATATTGTATGCAGGTGTTATGTCATGTGGTGTGGCATATACCTT
>JAZSEL010000055.1:0-18442 GCA_045531685.1 Lachnospiraceae bacterium
GGAAGGATGGACCGGCGGAACTTCAGGACTTGGTTATAACGAGCAGATGATTAAGCAGTTCACATACAGAGTTCCGGGGGTAGCGGCATTCAGTGATGATATCCGGGACGCCATTAAGGGAAGCGTATTTGACAGTGTTGATAACGGTTTTATTTCCGGAAAAGACGGTCAGGAACTTGGTATCAAATATGGTGTTGTTGCATCAACTGAAAATGATCAGATTGATTATAAAGCCTATAAAAAGTCAGTTGGCTATTGGGCAGGAGAGCCGGGCCAGTGTATTACTTATTCAAGCTGTCATGATAACTTAACCTTATGGGATAAGATTTATTATTCGGCACCGGATGCAACAGAAGAAGAAAAACTTGCCATGAATAAGCTTTCAGCGGCAATTATCTATACTTCCCAGGGTGTGCCGTTTATGCTTTCCGGTGAAGAAATGTTACGTTCTAAGCCAATTGAGGGTGAAGAAGGGACCTATTCCCATAACAGCTATAATCTCAACGATTATACCAACAGCATGAAATGGGATACATTATCCGATGCAACCATTGCGGATATGAATGAATACTACAAGGGTCTTATTGCGTTCAGAAAAGCGCATGGCGGACTCCGTATGCCTACAACCGAAGAAATTCAGCAGAATCTTCATTTTATGGATGTGGAAGAGAAAAATGTAGTAGCTTACACCATTGATAACAGTCCTAACGGTGAGACTGCCGAAAAGATTATGGTTATTTACAACGGTAATCCGGACGGAGTCAATATTGCATTGCCGGAAGGCACATGGGATGTGTGTATTAATGGAGAAACAGCCGGTACGGAAGTAATTACGACTGCCGAAGGCAGTGTAACGGTAGAAGGTATTTCCGCTCTTGTTCTCATGCAGGGCAATAATGCAGAAGCAATAAGTGACGATTCGGAGGAAGAAAGCGACAACACAAGTACAATACTTGCGTTAGCAGCGGCACTTCTTTCAGTAGGTGGTGCAGTGATTATTCAGAAGAATAAGAAAAGTGCATAATACATAAGAAAAGAGAAAGGACACATACATGGAATTCCTATCAGGCATAGGATGATGTATGTGCCCTTTCTTTTGCTTTTGTGAAAAAACTTATAGTACTTTAACCAAATGAAAATCTTGATCAACCAGAATCACATCGGCTCTTTTGCCTACGGTAAGGGAACCGGTTTTTTCATAGATTCCGATGGCCTTTGCCGGATTCATAGTGGCAGCAGCAATGGCGTCTTCCTTAGGAATACCAAAGGAAATGGCAGTGCGCATACAATCAAAGAGATTGGTGGCAGAACCGGCAATGGTTCCGTCAGCCAAGGTAGCAAGGGCACCGTTTACGGTAACCTCCTGTCCGCCCAAATCATAGGTGCCGTTTGGCATACCCGTAGCCCGCATGGAGTCACTGATTAGGACAACCCTGTCAGGGAAAAGTTTAAACGTAGCACGTACCACACTCTCGTGAATGTGGATGCCGTCGCAAATAAGCTCTGCATGGCAAGCACCATGTTCGGAAGCTGCACCGATTAAGCCCGGAGCCCGGTGTGTGAACGGATTCATAGCATTATACAAATGGGTAACATGGCGGGCGCCTTTTTCTAAGGCAGTTTTTGCCGTGTCGTAATCCGTTCCCGTATGGCCTAAAGAAATGACAACTTCATTTTTTAGTTCATCTATAAATTCCATGGCACCCTCCACATTAGGTGCAAGGGTTACCAATTTAATCCGTCCGCCGCATGCTTCGTTGCAAGCTCTGAAAAATGCAGCATCCGGTTTCATAATACATTCTTCTCTATGGGCACCTTTTTTTGCAGGGTCAAGAAATGGCCCTTCCATATTAATTCCGGCAAAATCAGCCAGCCCTTCTTTGTGCTCCCAATCCTTAACGCTATCAAACATGGATAGGATATCGTCCTTTTCGATAGTCATGGAAGTCGGACAGTAGGTGGTGATGCCGTGGGTATATTCATAAGCGAGGATTTCCTTTAGTCCTTCTACATTGCCGTCCGAAAAATCGTGTCCGACGGCACCGTGACTGTGAATATCAATAAGACCCGGTAATACATAAAGACCGGTGGCATCAATCACTTCCGAATCCGGAGTATGGGAGAGGTCAATTTCTCCAATTTTTGTCAGGTATTTATTGCAAATCTCCACATCCAGCTTTTGAAAGGATTTGTTTTCTTGAAAAACAAGACCATTTTTGATAATCATAAATAACCTCCTTACTTTTGTATCGGATTTGTAAATTCTTGGTATGGGAAAAGATTTCCGGATAAGAATAGTTTACCATGAAGGAATCGTTTTTTGCTATAGGGGAGAGAAAACATCTTATAAAAAAGAAAAAAATCCCTTAATCGTACAAAAAATAAAAAATTGCTCAAATATGGAAAGTAACGTATACTGAATGGAGTAAATAAAAGATAGGAAACTTGGAAAGTATGTTATTTAATTCGTATATTTTTATCTTTTTATTCCTGCCGCTTGCATTAGCCGGTTGGTTTTTATTGAATAAAATAGAAAAGTATAAGGTGGCACAGTATTTTCTGATTGCCATGTCTTTGTGGTTTTATGGGTATTTTAATCCGGGATATTTGTGGATTATTCTCGGCAGCTCTCTGTTCAATTTCGTGTTCAGTGCAGTGATAGAAGTCTATGATAAGAAATACACAGTCAGCCAGCCGGTTGGCAAAAAGGATATATGGTTCAAGCGCATAATGCTTGTGCTTGGCTGTGTAGTTAATCTGGGAATCTTAGGTTATTTCAAATATTACGATTTCTTTGTGGAAAATATAAATGCCGTATTTAGAACAGACTGGAATCTGAAACATATTCTGCTTCCTCTGGGAATCAGTTTCTTTACCTTCCAACAGCTGTCCTTTGCCATTGACAGATGTAAGGGGACGGCCCCTCATTACAGTCTGGCGGATTATCTGTGTTTTGTAACTTTCTTTCCACAGTTGATTGCAGGACCGATTGTTCTTCACAGCGAATTGGTTCCGCAGTTTCAGGACAGGGAGAGAAGAAGGTTCTCTATCGACAGCTTTGGAGAGGGTATTGTATATTTTTCCATCGGTATGGCAAAGAAGGTCCTTCTTGCGGATACGCTGGGTAAAATGGTGAATTTCGGCTATGACAATGTGGCGGGAATTGATACCATTTCGGCAATTGTCTTAGCGGTGGCATACAGCTTTGAATTGTATTTTGATTTTAGCGGCTATTGTGATATGGCAATCGGTCTCGGAAAGATGTTCCACATGGAGATTCCGGACAACTTCGATTCCCCATACAAAGCAGTGTCTGTAAAAGATATCTGGCGCCGTTGGCATATGACCCTGGGTAGATTTTTTACCACTTATGTATATTTTCCTCTGGGCGGCAGCAGGAAAGGAAGGGTAAGAACTGTTGTGAACACTATGATTGTGTTTACTTTAAGCGGTTTATGGCACGGAGCCAATTGGACCTATGTGCTTTGGGGCGTAATCAGTGGTATGGCAGTGTCTGTGAATGCGCTAACCGAGAAAAAGGGTGAAGTGAAAACGGGAATCCGCAAGCTTGCATTCCAGGCAGGCACCTATGTGTTCTGGACGCTTTCTATTATTTTGTTTCGAAGTGACAGTTTGAAAACAGCGGGAATCTATTTCAAGAGCCTGTTATCTTTTACCCATTACGGCAGTTTGAAAGTTCTGGCGGAAAATATGCCGGTATCAGAGTTTTACATTATAAATAAGGTATTGGATATGACGGCAAAACAATATATTCCGTATTTGAATCTTGCAGTATTGTTCTTAGTACTGGCAATAGGAACGGTTTGTCTTGCAGGTAAGAAAACATCACAGATTGTAAAAGAATGCACATGGAGCAGAAGCTTTGCATTCCGGATAATGCTCCTCTTTGTATGGTCCGTGATTTCCTTATCCGGTGTCAGTACATTCCTGTATTTTAATTTCTAATTAAGGATGAGATAAGATGATAAAGCAATTTGTAAAAAAATTCACGGTATTTTCCGTAGGGGCGCTTTTGCTTGTAGCCGGCATCGTCATATTGGTAGACCCCTTTTACCATTATCATAAACCCTTAGGTCCACTGAAGGCAGTGGTATCCAAGGGAGAATATCAGTGTATCGGAACGGTTAAGAATTTTGAGTATGACTCCATTCTGCTCGGCTCTTCCGTGGCAGAGAATTATAATAACCGTTGGTTTGATGAGGCTTTTGGAGGAACTACCATTAAAGGAATCCAGCGTTCGGCTACCACAGAGGCATTGCTGTATTATTTGGATAAAGCAATGGAAGACCACGAATTGATAAATGTGTACTTTAATCTGGATACATTTGCCATAACGACAGACCCTGATGTGGGATTTCCAAACGAAACTCATCCATTGTATCTGTACAATGACAATCCTTTGGATGATGTGAAATATATCTGGAACAAGGACGTAATCTTTGAGCATGTACCATATATGTTAGCCATGTCCCTGTTTGGTGACTACGATGAGGGAACTTCCTATAATTGGGCCCGGTACAAGACCTTTTCCGAGGCGGGAACCTTGAGTCAGTATCAGCGCCCGGAAACAATGACTCCAATGCTTGAAAAAGAAGAATACGAAGAGAATATTGACGGCAATCTCAGTGCCATAGAGCAGGTAGTTAAGGACAATCCGCAGATTACCTTCCGGTTTATCTGCCCTCCGTATTCCATGCTTTGGTGGGACAATGCATACCGATGCGGGGAAACCGAACGGAATCTATATGCAAGCAGGGAAGCCGCAAGACGGTTATTGCCGTATAAAAATGTAGAGATGCATTATTTCCAGAATGAGGAAGAAGTGATTACCAATCTGGATAATTATATGGATACCATTCATTTTTCGGGAGAGATTAACAAAGCCATGCTGGATGCTATGAAAAATGGGGAGAATAGGCTTACCTTGGACAATTACGAAGAGGAAATAGGAAAGATGGAAGAACTGGCAGGGAAGATACAAAATAAATATATTTTATCCTATTACAGTGATGCTACAATGAATTGACCATAATAGCAAAATATAGTTAAATAAGACCAAAGTACTTAAGAAAAATGGAGGCTATATGAAACGAATTGTACCAATTATTTTAGCACTATTTTTAATGGGTTGTGGAGCTGCAACCGAATCAGAAGTACCGGCCGAAGAGGCTGCGGTAACAGCAGAAAAACAGGACGGAAATGTTTCGTTACGTGTTACGGGTTCAGAAGCAGACCAGGCGATGCTTGCCCAGATGGCAGAAAGCTTTAAAGCAAAATATGCATCCGAAGCAAACATTGAATTTACATTTGAAGTACTGGGTGAGTCTGATTGTAAGAATGTGATTCTTGCAGATGTATTGAATGCACCGGATGTATTTGCGTTTGCAGATGACCAGTTGATTTCATTAGCGGCATCGGGTGTGCTTAAGCAGGTGGACAATGCGGATGCGGTTAAGTCAGCTAACCTTGCAGAAGCCGTATCGGCAGCATGCGTTGGTGACAGATTATACGCTTTCCCTATGACGGCGGATAACGGATATTTCTTATATTATGATAAGAGTGTTTTCACCGAAGAAGATGTTCAGACCATGGATGGAATTTTGGCGGCAGCAGAAGCAGCAGGCAAGAAAGTGGGTATGGACTGGAGTTCCGGTTGGTATACGTATTCCTTCTTTGGTAACACAGGCATGGAATTTGGATTAAATGAAGACGGCGTAACTAACTTCTGTACATGGAACGGAAGTGGTAACGGTGTTACCGGTTTACAGGTAGCAGAGGCTATGTTTGCAATTGCTTCCCATCCGGCTTTTGAAAGTATGGTAAATGATGAGTTTATCGCAGGCGTTAAGGACGGTAGCGTGGCAGCCTGTGTCAGTGGTGTATGGGATGCAGCCAATGTAAAAGAAGCTTGGGGCGAAAATTATGCAGCTGTTAAGCTTCCTACCTATACATGCGGAGATACACAGATTCAGATGGCGTCCTTCTCAGGATACAAGATGGTAGGTGTGAATTCTTACTCAGAGCATGTTGACTGGGCAATGAAATTTGCTGATTGGATTACCAATGAAGAAAATCAGAATCTCCGTTTTGAAATGAGAGAATTGGGACCGTCTAATATCAATGCGGCCGATTCAGATGCAGTAAGCCAGGCACCTGCAATCCAGGCGCTCTTACAGCAGTCAGAATTTGCTTCCTTACAGCGGGTTGGTAACAACTACTGGGGACCGATGCAGACCTTTGGAGAAACATTGGCAGCAGGCAATCCGGAAGGCAGAGCCCTTCAGGAATTGTTAGACACTATGGTAGAAGGTGTCACAGCATCTGCTGTTAATTAATTAGGGAAGCGGAGGATAAGAAGATGGCAAAACAGAAGATATCTAAGAATACAGAGAGAAAAATCAGATTTGGCGTAATCGTCATGGTTCTGATTCCAATTATACTTCTTGCAATTGTGATGGCATGTTCCAATAACTTGTCCCTTTCTAATTTAAGAAGTATTAAAGCAAGTGCCTTAGAGATTACGGACCGTCATATGGTCAGCATCGATAAATTGGATGATGTTCAGGTAGAGGCACAGAACTTACATAAGCTGGCATTGTCCCATATTATTGCTATTGATGTAGATACTATGATTTCTCTTGTGGATCAGATTCGTGCTACGGAAACCGCAATGGAAGAAAGCATTGCGGCATATGCACCTTATATTTCAGAAGAGAGTATGTCGGATTATAAAACATTACAGACTGACTATCTGGCAATGAAGGATGCCATTGCGCGCGTTATGGCATTCAGTGCAGCCAATCTCAATGAAGAAGCGTACGGAGTTGCCAATGGAGATTTAGCAACCTGTGCAGCAGCCATGCAGACAGCCATTGACAACATGAAAGAAAACAACGTGTTGGCAGCAGAATTGGCAAAAGGCGATTTGACAGAGAATTACAGATTTTCTCTTGCTATAACCGGAGTATTATCCGTTACCAGTGCACTTGCGGTTATTATGGCAATTGTTATTTTAATCGTAAAAGTTATCAGACCAATCGTAAGAACCGAAAGAGAACTGGAAGAGATTATCCGGAGTATTGATGACAGACAGGGGGATTTAACAAAGAGAATCACCGTTACTTCCAAAGATGAGATTGGAGCATTGGGCAATGGTATCAATCTTTTCCTGGAAAAGCTGCAGGATATTTTGCGGATTATCTCATCAGACTCCCAGAAGTTAGAAGTAGTAGTTGGCGAAGTTTTAGGAAGTGTAGAAACCTCTACCAACAGCGTTTCTGATTTGTCCGCACTTACAGAAGAATTAACAGCGACTATGGAAGAAATGTCTTCTAATGCGATTCTGATTAATCAGGAAGCGGACGCAGTAAGAAGCGAAGCAAATCAGATTGCTGATAAAACCAATGAGATTAATGTGTATTCCAAAGAAATGAAGAAGCATGCGGACAGTATTGAAAAGTCTGCCCGTGACAGTAAGGAACATACGGATGCAAAAGTAACCGAAATGTTAACCATCCTTGACAGGGCAATTAAGGAAAGCGAAAGCGTAAAACAGGTTGATTCCTTAACCAATGAAATCTTAAACATTGCAAAACAGACCAATCTCTTAGCATTAAATGCTTCCATTGAAGCAGCACGTGCCGGAGAAGCAGGAAAAGGTTTTGCAGTAGTTGCGGATGAAATCAGTCAGTTGGCAGCAGCAAGTAGTAGCGCAGCTAACCGAATTCAGAACATCAACGCAATTGTAATCGGTGCAGTTGAGAATTTGGCAGGCAATGCCAATGAATTGGTTGATTTCATGAAAGAATCCATTATGCCTGAGTTTGATGTATTCGTACAGGCAGGTAGTGAATATAGAGACAATGCGGCATACATTGAAACCACTATGGCAGAGTTTACTTCAAGAACAGATGCCTTGAATGAATCGGTTTCTGAAATTGCCAGCTCCATTCAGACAATTTCCAATGCAATTGATGAAGGTGCTAACGGAATCAGTAGCGTAGCAGACAGTACTCAGATTCTTGTGGAAGATATGGATAATATTTCCGGTCACATGAATGAGAATGCAAAGATTGCGGCAGAGTTAAAGGATGAAACAGCAGTATTTACTAATTTATAAAATTTATAATCGATAGAAAACAGTCCGGCGGATATCCGTCGGGCTGTTTCTAATTACCGGATTAAAGCAATAACACGAAAAAGTTTTGGGGGAAATAGAGCAAAATGTCTAGTAAAACCCTACGAAAAGCCTTGTGAAATATTGTGTAAAAGAGAGAAAATTTGTCAAATAGCAACAAAATACAACATGATACATTTAAAAATACTGTATAATTTTATATAATATTGTAAATTATACATATAACTTGGAGGGTGTGTTATGGGCAAAGAGATGATTGCAATGCTTTTGGCCGGTGGTCAGGGATCACGTCTATATGCATTGACACAGAAGCTTGCAAAACCGGCAGTTCCGTTTGGTGGAAAATATCGTATTATCGATTTCCCACTGTCGAACTGTGTGAATTCAGGTATTGATACTGTTGGTATTCTGACACAGTATCAGCCATTAGTATTAAACGAATACATTGGTAACGGTCAGCCATGGGATCTCGACCGTTTACATGGCGGTGTACATGTATTACCACCTTATCAGAAAGCTTCGGATTCGGATTGGTATAAAGGAACAGCCAATGCCATTTATCAGAATATTTCTTTTATTGAGCGTTATGACCCGGAATATGTGATTATTTTATCCGGTGACCAGATTTGTAAGCAGGATTACAGCGAATTCTTACAGTTCCATAAGGAAAAGAGAGCAGAGTTCTCGGTTGCGGTTATGGAAGTGCCTTGGGAAGAAGCATCCCGTTTTGGTCTTATGGTTGCGGATGAAAACGGTAAGATTACCGAATTCCAGGAAAAACCGAAGAATCCTAAGTCTAACTTAGCATCCATGGGTATCTATATTTTCAATTGGGATATCTTAAAGAAATACTTAGAGGAAGACGAAGCAGATCCAACCTCTGAAAATGACTTCGGTAATAACATTATTCCAAACCTTCTTCGTGACAACCGTGATATGTACGCTTACCGTTTCAGCGGCTATTGGAAGGATGTAGGAACCATTTCTTCTTTATGGGAAGCCAATATGGAAGTATTGGACCCGGAACACAGCGGTATTGACTTGTTTGATGATGACTGGAAGGTATACAGCCGTAACAGCGGTATGACCGGACATAAGATCAGTGCAGGTGCGGTTGTTGAAAACTCCATGATTACAGACGGATGCCGTATTAAGGGTTCTGTTAAGCATTCCATTCTTTTTGCCGGTGTAAAGGTAGAAAAAGGCGCAATAATTGAGGACGCAGTTGTAATGGGCGGAACCACCATTAAAGCCGGTGCAGTGGTAAGACATTGTATCGTTGCAGAAAATGTAGTAATTGGTGAAAACGCAGTGGTAGGTGCTATGCCGGAAGGTGATGAAAAAGGTGTTGCCACTGTAGGTCCTGGTGTTATTGTTGGAGACAATGCGGTAATCGGACCAAACGCTATGGTTAGCAATAATGTAGAAGGTGGTGAAGAGGTATGTTAAATTCAAGTACAAGTGCATTGGGTATTATTTTCCCAAACAGTTATGATGCAACCATTTCCGAAATGGTAAATGTCCGTCTGATGGCATCCATTCCTTTTGCAAGCCGTTACCGCTTGGTTGACTTTACATTATCCAGCATGACCAATTGTGATATTGATAATATCTCTTTGGTAGTAAATAATAACTATCTTTCCTTAATGGATCATTTAGGCGCAGGCCGTGAATGGGATTTGGTTCGTAAGAACGGCGGATTAAATATTTTCCCACCACGTGCTGAGAAAAACACCAAACAGTATACGGGACGTGTGGCAGCTCTTGCCAGCCTGTTAGACTTCTTGCGTGACCAGAAAGAGAACTACGTAGTTATGGCAGATACCAACTATGCCATTAACTTCGATTTCAAGGACATGATCCAGAAGCACATAGAGACAGGTGCGGACGTTACTGTTGCCTATAACGAGCAGGAGATTCCGGAAGGATATCGCCAGATGCCGAACGAACAGGGCTTCTATTATACCTTTACTATTGAGGATGGACGTATCAAAAAAATCTATGTTAATTCAGAAGAAGCCGGTGTTCAGAATCTTTCCATGAATATTTTTGTAGTACAGAGAGAAAAGCTGATTGATATTGTAAATACGGCATTTGTACGCGGACAGAAGTTCTTTGAAAGAGATGTATTACTTAACCAGCTTAATGTATTAAATGTACAGGCATACAAGTACGAAGGATACATTGCACGTATTACAAGCATCAAGAGTTACTTCGATGAGAACATGAAGCTTCTTGATGACTATAATTCCGATGCATTGTTTGAGCCGTCACCAATCTATACAAAGATTCGTGATGACAATCCATCCAGATATATTAACGGTTCCAAAGCAGAAAACGTAATGTTGGCAGACGGTTGCGTAATTGAAGGTGAGATTGAAAACTGTGTACTCTTTAGAGGAGTTAAGGTTGGCAAGGGAGCTAAGGTTAAGAATTGTATCCTGATGCAGGATACAGTAGTAGAAGCCGGTGTTAATATTGAATACCTGATTACCGATAAAGAAGTTACCATTACAGCAGGGAAGGAGATGAAGGGTACGGAAAGCTATCCGGTTTATATCGGCAAGCGTTGTACCGTATAAATGAATTGCCCCATATTATAGTACAGAGGACATTCCCAAAAGGAGTGTCCTTTGTGTTTTATATGGCAAATAAAAGGCTTGTTTTTGAGAAAATGGAGAAGTAAAATAAATGTACTGATTTTCAGATTGAAGGAAAGAAGTTTGTTAGAATGATAAAATTAGAAAAAACCAAAATGATGACTACATATTTAATCAAGTTTGCCATAAGAATAACCATATTCGTTATGATTTTTGCGTTGTATCTGTTCCAAAAACCGCGGATGGTGGAATTGATGCAACAGAAGATATGGATGGGGGTTACTCCGATACATGTACTGTGGCTTGTTTTTATGGGAATGATGGTCCTGCATATTTTCCCTATGGAAAAAGTAACCATGGCTTTACGCAAATCCAAGGAGAAAGCCTATGTTGCCCAGGAGCACTATTCCAAGCAGGAGCTTCTGGAATTTGTTCAGGACCAGAATGTGAAAGCATGGAAAGTGATGCTTCTGTGGTTGTGCTTTAACGCAATATTTGGTGGGCTTTATCTGCTTAATATCTTTGATGCGGCAGACCTTTTTATGCTGACAGTATTCTATTTTTTGTGTGATTATATTTGTATCTTGATTTTCTGCCCGTTTCAGACGGGAATTATGAAAAATAAATGCTGCGTAAATTGCCGTATCTATGATTGGGGACATTTTATGATGTTTACCCCGATGCTGTTTATTCAGAATTTTTATAGCTGGAGCTTATTTTTCACCTCGTGCGTGGTGCTGATTAAATGGGAAATAATTTATGCCAAGCATCCGGAGAGGTTTTGGAGCGGTTCCAACAAGAGGTTGCAATGTGTAAATTGCAAGGATAAGACATGCCAAATTAAGAAAAGTTTTACAAGAGTAAAGGACGGGGGAAAATGATAATTGTAAAATCACTGGGTAAATTTGAAATATCAGATGACCTTCATATTATGAATGATGAGATAATCCGTTCCGACATGGTGAAGAAGCTTTTCATGTACCTTCTTACCCATAGAGACTATGCGGCAACGGTACAGGAATTATCGGAGGCTCTTTGGCGGGAGGATGAAGTAGATAATCCCGCAGGAGCATTGAAGAATCTTATGTACCGGCTTCGTACTCTTTTGAAAAAGAATCTGGGCGACGCACCGTATATTATTACCAGTCAGGGAAGCTATGGGTGGAATCCGGAGATAGAAGTAGAACTGGATATTGAAAAGTTTGAGGAATATTATAAGAGGGCAAAAGCAGTCAGTAAACAGGAAGGACTTTCTGATTATGAGAGTGCTGTAGCCCTGTATCGTGGTGATTTTATGGAAAATAATACAGAGAATCACTGGGCAGCTACTCTGTCGACCTATTATCATTCCATGTTTTTGAATGCGGTTAAGGTGTTGTCTGAATTATATCTTGAGAGAGAAAGATATCAGGATATGGAAGACTTATGCGTGTACGCGGCGCAGATGGATAATGTGGATGAAGAATTGTATTGCTATCACATTATGGCATTGATTAAGCAGAATAAATGTGAACTTGCCCTGAAACGGTATGAAGAGGCATGTAAGATACTCTATGATGCGTTGGGAGTACGTAATCCTGCAAAATTGCAACAGGTACAGAAAGAACTCTTAAAGATGAGCAAGTCAAATGAAGCAGAATCCTTAGAAAATATTCATGAGGATATGGTGGAGGAAGACTCAGAAGGCGTATATTTTTGCGGATATCCGGTGTTTAGGGAGATTTACCGTTTGGAAGTGCGTAAGAATTCCCGACTGGGAGAAGCAGAATACATCGTATTATTTACAGTGGAAACAGAGGATAATGTAAAGACGGAAAATGAGAAGATGGAACGTTTTCTGATTGAACAGGGTATGGGAAGATTAAAAAGTACCCTGGGGAAAGTATTGCGTATCGGAGATGTAGCCGCCAGATATAGTGACAGCCAGTATATCGTATTATTGCCAACCTGTACCTATGAAAGCAGTGTCAGAGTGGCAAAGCGGGTACTGGAATATTACAGTGCTTTGGATAAAAGCAAAAAAGTACGGATTAAAACGGATTTTGAACAGCTTTCGAAAGTAAAATCAACACTTGTGAGGTAAGATATGGAATTTACTCATAAATATTATCCCCCAAATGCATTCCGTATTTGTGTGGATGAAATAGGAGAAGATGTAAAGGGAACGGTATTCAGTCCCTTACAGACAGAAGAAATTTCCTTTGGTGGGATGACAGAATTATTGGTTAAGATGGATGAATTATTTGATAAAGTGGGATATCCGCAGGCATTTCAGGATAAAAGAAGCTTTGATGAGGGTAAAGAATCCGGGAATTTATATCGCGGAATCCCGGCAAGCCAAAGAACAGCGCCGGAAATACTGGACAAGTCCGGCAGATGTAATACCTTTGATGTATTGGTTCAATCCCGTAAGAATACCAGCTGGCAAGGAGAAGTGTATGATGCAAAGGGAGAATTCCTGGGCGGCTATGATGGTGAAATTGCATTATTGGATTGTATAATAGAGGCATCACATATGAATTAAATGATAACAGAATCTGTCCCACGCAGATTCTGTTTATGCTTAAAAAACATTTCTGTGTGACCGGTGTGTGACCATGGTCTGTTACGATACTGGTAAGGAATCTATATGTTATGACAGCAGGAGTAGATTAAGATGAGTGAAAAGATGCCGACAGGCAGTACCGGGCAGAGCTTTGTTGTGGAAGTAAAATGTCAGGAGAACCACACATGGCAGGGAACCATCCAATGGGTGGAAGGACAGAAAAAAGAGAATTTCAGAAGTGCATTGGAGCTAATCCGTTTAATGGATTCGGCTTTGTCTTCGTCGCAAGGAGAATAGAAATCAACGACATTAGTATGTGTAAGAGGATAAAGATATAAATGAAAAGTCCCAACCGGAGTTTTGGTTGGGATTTTTCATTTATATGCATCAAAACTGACGAATTATTAATTGGAAATATTTGCCTTTGCAAAAACAGTCTTTTTCCAGAAATCCATAGTAGGACCAAAAATCAGGGCGGCAATAATGGTACCCTCTCTAAGGGCCCAATCCGTGCCGAAGATAAGTGTGAGCAGAACACTGGTAAGAACCAGCACAATATCAATTTTTTGTCTAAGCTTACCCATGGTGGTTCCCAAGAGGTCGGCAATAAGCTGAATACAACCTTCCATAGGTGTACGCATCAGCCGGGTTTCCAGGACCAAAACACAACCAAAGGCTGCAGCAGTAAAAGCGCACAGAGCAACCAGTAACCGCACAGGATAGGCGGTGAAGGTTACATTTGCCAATACGGTGTATAAAAAGAAGTTTAGAACAGAACCTCCCAGGGTTACATACAAAATCTGTAATAATTCTACCTTGCGGAAATTCTTTTTCTCGATAAGAATCTGTCCCACAAAGAAACTGCCGTGGAATAGCATAGAAAACGTACCTACTTTGATATGCAGTACTGCCGCAATGGTGGCTATGGCAGCATCCACAGGCATGACACCGATTCCGGCTTTGATGGCAAAAGCTACGGCTGCATAAATGAGAACAATGCCGATAAGGGTAAAGGATAATTTCTTCAACATGTGATAGCACCTCATTATGTATATTTTCTTTCCTTGAGTATAACAATTATATACAAAAAAATCACATTTTTTTGTGAAAAAGATAGAAAAAAATAAGAATGAGCAGGCTTTTTCTATTTTGTTCGACAATTTGTCGAAAATGAGGTAAAATATATACTAAGTGAGAGAAGGTAGTAGATATATTCTCATAATAGAAAAAGAGGATTGACAGGAGGAGTTATCATGACACCGAATCAGTACAGAAGATCCAATAAAAGAGCATATATTGTATTGTTGCTTATCTTTGGGTATTTCCTTATCACGTTTTCCGGCGCGGCTCTTATGAACGGATTAACAGGTAGTTTAATAGCCCAGATAGTGACAACGGTAGCAGCATTGCTGATTTGTAGTTTTGCGGTTACCAAAATGGGAGACACCAGACCGGGTATGATTCTTATGATGGCAGCATCCGCATCTACTTATGTAGTGGTTGCTCTCACAAACCGTAATGAGTATACATTTTTGTATGCCTTCGTGTTTGTGGTTATGTCCATGAGTTTCTTCAACATGAGATTGGTATTCTTAGGGAACGCGGTTGTTATTATTTCCAATACCATCCGGTTAATTGTCCGTTATGACGCCGCAGATCCGGAGTATGTGTCCAATGCAGTCGTAGTAATATTTACATTCCTTTTAACAGCGTTTACTTCTTTGTCCGTGACAAAGCTGTTAACTACCTTCAATAAAGAGAGCGTGGAATCCATTACAGAAGCAGCGGCAAAGCAGGCGGACAGCAATAAGAAGATGATTGTGGTAGCCGATAACGTAACCAAGCACTTCGGGGAAGCCATGAAGATGTTTGATGACTTAAACGAATGTATCGGTGCTAACAATTTTGCTATGCAGAACATTGCTGACAGTACCATGAATACGGCAGAGAACATTCAAAAAGAAGCAGAGATGTGCGTGGATATCCAGCGTATTTCTGATGAAACGGCAGGAGAAATCCAGCATATGATGGAAGCATCTGACCGTGCAAGTGCCACAATCGATGAAGGACAGAAAGAAATCGAGCAGTTAAAGGCGCAGTCTAAGAATGTAGAAGATGCAAGTAAGATTACCGTAGACGTAATCGAAAGACTGACAGCCCAGGTAAATGAAGTGCAGAATATCGTCGGCTCTATTTTACAGATTTCCAGCCAGACCAATCTTCTTGCCCTTAATGCTTCCATTGAGGCAGCCAGAGCCGGAGAAGCAGGTAAGGGATTTGCAGTAGTAGCAGAAGAAATCCGTCAGTTATCCGAGCAGACAAAGAATGCATCCAATAATATTACCGATATTATTAACAAGTTGATTGAAGACACCAAGCTTGCCAATGAGAGCATCGATAATTCGGTTGATTCTATGTTAAAACAGAATAAGATGATTGATAATACCGGCAAGCGTTTCGAAGATATTTATACAGAAATGACAGAGCTTGCGAAGAACGTTAACAATACCGAAAAGGGTATGAAGGCGATTCTGGAAGCAACGGATACCATTTCTGACAGCATCACCCAGTTATCCGCATCCAGTGAAGAAGTGGCTGCTTCTTCTACAGAAGGAGTAAAGACATCCCAGTCTGCGGTAAACAACATGAAAGAATGCAACAAGGTATTAGAAAGCATTTATGTCCTTGCTCAGGATTTGCGTGCATTTTCAGAGGAGGATACTGCTGCTGAAGAATCAGCAGAGGAATAGATAGCGTTATTCCGTTAGGATATTAAACAGGCGGCATATGGCCTCCTCGATGGTAGACAGATGAATGCCTGAGTAATTGATAATAAGGGTGTGTGTATTGCCACTGAGGTTAGTTTTAATAGAGTCAGGCATATAATAATACTGACTTAAGCAGGATACATGAAGCCCTTGTAAAGCAGCTTGATGAATCAATTCCATATCGTTCATAGAAGTATCTACTTTTAATAAGAAATGCAGTCCGGCATCTTCTTCAAGGATAGTAACCTTAGAGAAGCCGGGCTGATTTTTTATGCATGTCAAAAGCGCATCCCGTAGTGTTCTGTAATAATTACGCATACGGTTAATGTGTTTTTCCAAATATCCCTTTTCTATAAACTTTGCCAGTGTGTACTGTTCAAAGTTAGAAACCGTACAGGAATAAAAGCTTAATTCTTTTTCATACATATCGGTTAATGACTTTGGAAGAACCATGTAACTGATTCGGATAGTGGAGGTCAAACTTTTGGAAAAAGTATTCATGTAGATGACTTTTTCCGAAGAATCAATACTGTGCAGAGAGGGAATCGGCTTACCCTGCAAGCGGAATTCGCTGTCGTAATCGTCTTCAATAATATAGCGCTCCTCTGATTCGGCAGCCCAGGATAGAAGTTCATAGCGGCGGTTAATAGGAGTTACAATACCTGTCGGAAAATGATGGGTCGGGGAAATATGAAGAATGTCCGCCCCTGAATGCTGCAATTCTTCTATGTTAATTCCGTTTTTATCCATGGAAATATGGCAAAAGGACACTTCATTGGCCCGATAAATCTTGGCAATCTTCTGATACCCCGGGTCTTCAATGGCATATTTTTTGTCACGTCCCAATAACTGGATAATTAAACTGTACAAATATTCCGTTCCGGCACCGATAACAACCTGCTCCGGCTCCACCATCATACCGCGGAACTGGTATAAATAGTCGGCAATGGCACTTCGAAGCTCCATTATCCCGGCAGAAGGAGAGCGTGCCATAAGCTTATCCGCATTTTCGGACATGGTTTCTCTAAGGAGCTTGGTCCATGTGGCGAATGGGAAGGTGTCAGTAGATGTGGAATTATTCACAAAATCGGCAAAATAGGACGGAGCTTCGTAAGAAAGCTTTGAGGTGCGTTGTGGTTTATTCATGGAAATTGGACGGCGTGAAGTAATATCGGATACATAAAAGCCGCTTTTAGGCACAGAATACAGATAACCCTCTGCACAGAGCTGGCTGTATGTATTTTCCACCGTAATGGTGCTGATGGATAAATGCTTTGCTAAAGCACGCTTGGAAGGTAATTTTTCATCCGGTGAAAGGGTGCCGTTTAAAATATCTTCTTTAATTAATTTGTACAAATATTCGTAAAGACTTTCAGAGCCTCTGTTTTCAAATGAATAGGTTAACATAATTCTATATCCTCATATCTGTTTCGGTTTGTTAGGAATCTGTGAGTAATATTTGTATATCTGACCATATGAAAATGTTTGTAATTGGATATTTAAACATGGTCAATTGTTAGTATAATAAAGAACATAATAAATGTAAAGAATGAGTCCTCTGTTTTTATGATAAACAGAGAGGATTTAATAACTATAGAAACGCATCGAGGAGAGAAAGTATGAAAAGAATTGTAACCGTACAGGACATTTCCTGTGTAGGAAAGTGTTCATTAACCGTAGCGTTACCGATTATTTCGGCAATGGGTGTGGAAACTGCTATTATTCCAACTGCTGTTTTATCCACACATACCATGTTTCAGAATTTTACGGTAAAGGATTTGACCGACCAGATTGAGCCGATTACGGCTCATTGGAAGTCTGAAAACTTTGGCTTTGATGCTATTTATACCGGATACTTAGGTTCGTTTGAACAAATTGATATCGTAACCAAGATGTTTGAAGACTTTAAGACGGAGAATAACACAATTATTGTTGACCCGGCCATGGCAGATAACGGCAAGTTATATACAGGATTTGACGAAGCATTTGCCAAGAAAATGGCAACCCTTTGTGCCAAGGCAGATATTGTTCTTCCGAATATTACGGAAGCGTCCTTTATGACGGGAATGGAATATAAGACGGAATATGACGAGGCATACATTAAAGAGATGTTAATGGCGTTGACAGGATTTGGTGCCAAGATTGCCGTGCTTACAGGCGTAGGCTTTGAACAAGGTAAGACAGGTGCTATGGGATACGATTCTGTGAACGATGAGTTCTGGTATTATGCGCATAAGAAGCTTCCGTGCAGCTATCACGGAACCGGCGATATTTTTGCCAGTGCATTTACCGGTGCGTTGATGAATGGATTTGATTGGAAGGGAGCAACAGAGATTGCTTCTGAATTTGTGGCAGAGAGTATTTGGTTTAC
>JAZSEL010000084.1:0-3038 GCA_045531685.1 Lachnospiraceae bacterium
TGAAGGAAGAGAAGATGAAATCCGTCCATGTATCGGATGCCTACGCTGCTTAAATGGTATTATGTTCGGAAAACGTGTGGCTTGTACCATTAACCCATCCTTTGAATTGGAAAATGAAGATACCTTACAGCCGGCAGCGGAAAGCAAGAAGGTTCTCGTCATCGGTGGCGGTGTAGCCGGTATGGAAGCTGCTTTTGTGGCTAAGAAAAAAGGACATGAAGTAGTACTTTGCGAAGCAGAAGGCGAACTTGGCGGTTTGGCCCGTCTGGCAGCAGTACCAATCGGAAAACAGGATTTAACCAAAGTTATTAAATACATGGCAAAACGTTTGGAAAAATCCGGCGTAGAAGTTCGTTTGAATAGTCCTGTAACCAAAGAACTTTTAGAAACTGAATTCAAAGGCTATGAAGTGATTGCAGGATGCGGCGCAAAAGCCAATGTAATTCAAGCGTTTACCGGATTCAAACAGTGGATGACGGCAGATGATATTTTAGCCGGAAGACAGTTCCCGGGAAGAAAGATTGTGATTATTGGTGGCGGAAGCGTAGGCTGTGAAGTAGCAGATTACCTTGCTCCAATTGTAAATGACAGATTTGTACGTAACCGGGATATTACTATCTTAGAAATGGCACAGGAAGTAATGCTGACAGAATCCGGCGCAGGACGAAGTGTAGTAGTGAAACGTCTCATGGAAAAAGGGGTACGGATGGAATGTCTTGCCAAAGTTACAGAAGTGACGGAAAACGAAATTAAATATGAACAGGGTGGCAAAGAATATGTAATTTCCGATGCCGATACTTTAGTATTTGCTAATGGTTATCATATTGAAAGTACTGTAGAAGATATGCTGAAAGAAGCAGGCGTAAGCTATCACTTAATTGGAGATGGTTGCAAAGTAGGTAACATTAAAGATGCGATTACACAGGGATATACTGTGGCGAAAGATCTGGCATAGAAATAGTAATTAAAGAGTGGAGTATGAATTGCAATTGTACTTGTATTAAAAAGGGGGGTTATAGGACAAAATGTGTTGATGGCTAATCCCAATTATTAAATGTTTTGTCATATTTATGAAAGTCACTCCATACTATGGCATCACCCCAAATTGATAAGCTTTTTTCTAATCGATTCTTCTCATTCATCCTCTGATATATTGCTGCAATGCTTTTATCAGTAGGCATAGTTTTTAATATTTCAGACAACGAAAGCGGCTCTGGAGAGTGCATATAGCACCACCAGTAGACCGCTTTTATTCGTCTTTCGATGGAAAGTCCCCTATGATTTCTTAGCATTTCTCGCAATCTTGAATTAACTCCACCCTCAATTCGATTATTGGTAGAAGGAGCTGCAAAATCGACTGTCAATTCCGCTTCAAGATATGTAAACAACGTATTCTCTCTAATGAGCTTTAAAAGTGACCTTTCTGCCTTTAACAGTCTTTCATGCGTTGGCCGCTTATTACCACGTTCATCTACCGTCATTTCTTCAAGAAACTTCTGATACTTCTTTATCCAATCAAAAAATCTTTGTACCCAGATTTCTGCATCTTTCTTGGTTTTTATTTTTAATAAATCCTTTGCCAGACCATAAAGTTCTACACCTGCCAATGTATTAGGTCTGGATGTCGTATAACGCTTTATCTGGCAAAAAGCATGAAACACGCATCTTTGATGTTTCGCATTAGGCCATACTTTCTTAAGTGCCTTCGCAAATCCCGTTCCTCCATCTGAAACAACCATCCTTGGTTCAGCAATACGTCTCATTAAAGCAATCCATGCCCCTGCGTGTTCATATCTGCATAAGTACCATCCGAGTACATGCTTGTCATCACAACAGATTAATATACACACCTTTCGTCCAAGATATATACCATCAAGAAAAAGTACATCTTTAGTTTCTTCTACTTTGGGAGGTAGGGGCCAGATGTCCCAAAACCTAGCTGTCTTTCTTCTGAATGTTCTTCCTTCTCCGGGCATATCTGACTGCGAATCTTTGCTAAATAGCCAGTTCAGAAACAATTGCAGTTCTTTTGAATCTTTATCTATCTTATGTGTTAATGACGTTTTACAAGACTTACACAACCAACGTTGAGATCCCGCCTTTGTTTTTCCCGATTTCACACATTTTCTACCACAAACAGGACAATTAACTTGATTCATTTCTGCTTCCTCCATAGTTTCCTATTTCAAAGAAGATTGAACCCTATTTTACCTAGCATTTACAAGGGTTTCGAGCGATTTTATCAACACGTTTTGTCCACCCTCAAAGTTGTTTTAAAAAAGATTAAACCGCTGTCCCCCCAGTATTTACAAGGGTTACAGCGGTTTTTATCAACACATTTTGTCCTATAAGTCTATATTGAAGAGCGGACTTTAGTCCGAGATTCAAATACAATGTAACGAACAGCAAGCGAACAAGGGATATAGATACCCTGAACTGTTTATACATTATTTAATCTTCGTATCCGTTTGGATTATTACTCTGCCATCTCCAGGAATCTTCACACATTTCTTTAATTCCGTTTTCCGCTTCCCAGCCTAATTCTTCTTTTGCCTTGGCAGCATCCGCATAACAAGTTGCAATATCTCCCGGACGTCTGTCTTTGATCACATAAGGCACTTTAATATTATTTGCTTCTTCAAAATTCTTCACAATATCAAGAACGCTGTAGCCGGTTCCTGTTCCCAGATTATAGATGTTAAGTCCGGCTTTTTCTTCGATTTTCTTCAAAGCTTTTACGTGACCTTTGGCCAAGTCTACTACATGGATATAATCTCTTACACCGGTTCCGTCATGAGTATCATAATCGTTACCAAATACACCTAATTCTTTTAATTTACCAACTGCTACCTGAGTTACATATGGCATTAAGTTGTTAGGAATACCGTTTGGATTTTCTCCCATGGTTCCGCTCTTATGAGCTCCGATTGGATTAAAGTAACGAAGGATTACTACATTCCACTGCGGATCTGCTTTCTGAATATCACTTAAAATCTGTTCCAACATGGATTTGGTCCATCCATAAGGATTGGTACAGG
>JAZSEL010000059.1:0-16835 GCA_045531685.1 Lachnospiraceae bacterium
ATATGCAAAGTTAAATGAACAGGCAGGATTAAAGCAGTTTTTGGTTCCGTACCTTATGTCTTCCCATCCGGGAAGTACCTTAAAGGAAGCAATTGCCTTAGCGGAATATCTTCGCGATTTGGGATATATGCCACAGCAGGTACAGGACTTTTATCCAACGCCGTCTACCGTATCCACGGTTATGTATTATACGGGCTCAAATCCGGTTACCATGAAACCGGTGTATGTATGTAAGAATCCTCATGAAAAAGCTATGCAGCGTGCATTAATCCAATACCGTAATCCGGCAAACAGAGAGCTTGTGTTAGAAGCATTGCAAAAAGCAAACCGTATGGACTTAGTTGGTTTTGATAAGAAATGTTTAATTCGACCGGAGAAAGGTGTCGGCAATTGGAGCCAGGGTACTTCCGGCAAAGGAAAAACCGGCAAAAATGAGAAAGCAAATAACGGCAAAAAATCCGGTTCTAAAAATGCAGCCGCTGAACAACCAAGGAAAAAGAAAACCATCCGCAATGTTCATAAAAAGAAATAAGTATTATTAAGTCAAATTGGCGGACAAGGATTTTTTATGGAAAGAAAAAATATTATTATAATTACCGGTGCATCATCCGGTATGGGGAAAGAATTTGTTAAACAGGTAGATGCCCGATTTGCCAAAGTAGATGAACTCTGGCTGATTGCCAGAAGAAAAGATGCCTTAGTAGAATTGGCAGCTTCATGTAATCATAAATGCCGTGTATTACCTTATGATTTAAGTAAAAAATCATCTTGGGCGGAAATGGAGCAGCTTCTAAAAACAGAACAACCGGACATAAGTTTGCTTGTAAACAGTGCCGGTTATGGTATCCTGGGGCATTTTTTTAAAGAAGAATCAAAGTCCACCGTGGATTTGTCAGAAATGACAGTTGGATATAATAATGAAGCATTAGAGGACCAGGTGGGAATGATTTCCATAAATTGCGAGGCCTTAACTGCAATCACCTACCTTTGCATTCCTTATATGAAAAAGGGTGGACGGATAATTCAATTAGCAAGTAGTGCTGCATTTTTACCACAACCTAAATTTGCCGTTTATGCAGCAACAAAGTCCTATGTCCTTAGTTTCTCCAGAGCACTTAATGAAGAATTACGACAAAAGCGTATTTTTGTGACAGCAGTATGTCCGGGCCCCGTCGATACGGAATTTTTTGAACGTGCTGAGAAGGGTTCTGATACTCTTTTTATCAAAAAGCTGGTAATGGCAAGACCGGAACAGGTGGTAGAAAAAGCATTGCAGGATTCTTGCCAAAAGAAAGAAATCTCCGTATACGGCACACTAATGAACTTATTTTATTTTGCAAGTAAAATTTTACCTCATAAATGGATGTTAAGAGTTATGAGAATCATGAAATAAGTGGTATAATTACTATAGTTTGGGGTTAGTACTAATTTATTTTGGGGGTAATTTATGACACAGCAGGAGAGAATGGAAAAGGGATTATTATGGTGGGATGATGGTGTGAATCTTTCACAACAAAAGAAGGCAAAGGATTTGATGTTGGTGAAAATTGTCTGATTGCTCCTAATATTACCCTATGTACCACCGGTCATCCGATTCATCCGGACGTCCGTAAAGAAGGCGGTATGTATAGCTTTCCGGTTACTATCGGCAATAATGTGTGGATTGGCAGTAATGTTGTTGTTATGCCGGGTGTAACGATAGGGGACAATACCGTGATAGGAGCCGGAAGCGTTGTTACAAAGGATATTCCTGCAAATGTAGTCGCTTTTGGCAATCCATGCCGTGTTGTACGGGAAATCACGGACGAAGACAGACAGTATTATTATAAAGACAGAAAAATAGAGGACTAAGAAGAAACTATGAAAAACAAAGTACAAAAAGGTGAGTTTGGATATCTGGCATATAAGAAAAAAACGTCCGCATTAATGACGATTGGCATGTTTGCCTTATCCCTTGCCATATTTATTATGGGATACATAACAACAAAAACACACGCCAATTTATTGACCGTCGTAGCCGTGTTGGGATGTCTTCCTGCAAGTAAATGTGCAGTGAGTATGATTATGTATCTCAAAGCCAAAGGCTGTAATGAAGAAGATTATAACGAAATCCAAAAAGCAATCGGTTCCCTGGATGGCTTTTATGATTTGTATTTTACAGGCTATAGCAAGAATTTTCCGGTCAGTCATTTGGTTGTAACCAAAAACGCTATTATCGCTTACAGCGCGGATAAAGGAATTTCAGAAAAAGATTTTAATGAACATATGAAGGATATTCTTAATAAGGAACGGATTCATGATGTTACGGTAAAATTATTTTTGGATAGAGGCAAATATAGTAACCGTTTACAGGAATTGAATCAAAGTGAAGCCGATACATCAGCCAGAAAAGATATGGTTTCCATGCTTTTTAATGTTTCATTATAATGATTTTTACAGAGAGGATACGGGATATGGGAATCGGTATAGAAAACAGTAAGTATGCAAAAAAGGCCATGGATTTGTTTGCAGATGGTTGTAACTGTGCCCAGGCGGTTTTTCTTGCATTTGAAGATAACTATAATATCGACCACAAATCTGCCCTAATGCTCAGTTCCTCCTTTGGTGGGGGTATGGGACGTTTACGCGAAGTATGCGGAGCAGTATCCGGAATGTTTATGGTGGCCGGAGTAATCTATGGTTATGATGATGTAAAGGATTTTGATGCAAAAAAGGCACATTATGAGAGAATCCAGCATTTAGCAAACGAGTTTACATTACAAAACGGTTCCATTATCTGCAGACAATTATTGGGACTTCCGGAAGGAAAGGATGTTCCTACACCGGAAAAGAGAACTGAGGAATACTATAAAAAGCGTCCCTGCGGTGAACTTGTGGGAATGGCAGCCGCCATCATGGAGCAGTATCTGGCGGATAATCCCCGTTAAATATAATCAAATATTATAGGAACGGATTTATGAAAGAACTAATTATTTCTTCCGGTGACGCTTCCCAGCGTATGGATAAGTATTTAAAGCGTGTATTTCCTAATATGGGAAGCAGCTTTTTATACAAAATGCTACGGAAAAAGAATATTACCTTAAATAGTAAAAAAGCAACGGGTTCCGAGCTTGTTCAGACAGGTGACCGAATTCAGTGCTTTTTTAGTGATGAAACCTTTGATAAATTTGCCGGTATTATTGCAGATACCGGTGCAGCATCGTCCAAAAACATACAATCCAAAGAAGAAATAAGGGAATATGCTGATGCCTATCAGTCATTAGATGGAATCCGTATTATTTTTGAGAATGAGCACATTCTTTTATTGGACAAACCGGCAGGAATTTTGTCACAAAAAGCAAGTAATCAGGATGTGTCGTTAAACGAATGGATGATTGGATATTTACTCCAATCCGGCTTTGTAACGAAAGAGTCCCTGCGTCATTTTAAACCTTCTGTCTGCAACCGTCTTGACCGCAATACCAGCGGTTTGGTAATCTGCGGCAAAACCCTTCTCGGAAGCCGCGAAATGAGCCGGATGCTCAAGGATAGAAGTTTAAAAAAATACTATCGGACCTATGTTCACGGCAAATTAGAAGGAGAAAAGGTATTAGAAGGCTATCACTATAAAGACCGAAACACCAATGAAGCCAAGATTCTTTTTGACAAACCGGTGGCAAATGCCGGGCAATATGATTCTATTGTTACCGCTTATCGCTCCATGGAAACAAGAAAGAAATATTCCTATTTGGAAATTGAACTGATAACCGGAAAAACCCATCAAATCCGTGCGCATTTAGCCGCATACGGACATGCACTTGTTGGGGATAAAAAATACGGCAGACAGACAGATGCCACACAAAAGCATTATCCAAGGTATCAGCTCCTTCATGCATACCGTATTGTATTTCCTACTCTGGAAGGAGAATTGCAACAATTATCGGGAAAAGAATTTATTTGTGAAGAGCCGGATTTGTTTTCCCAATTCCGTAATTCGTTCTTTCAATAAATCAGAAAAAACTTGCATGATAGCGGCAGACAGATTACAGCAATAAAGGAGAAACACATGGCAACATGGAATTCCAGAGGGCTTAGAGGCTCCGTGTTGGAAGAATTCGTGAATCGTACAAATGAAAAATATTTGGACAGTGGTCTAGCCCTGATTCAAAAGATTCCAACTCCCATTACTCCCATTAAAATCGATCAGGAGCACAGACATATTACACTGGCTTATTTTGAACAGAAAAGTACCGTAGACTATATTGGAGCTGTTCAGGGTATTCCTGTTTGTTTTGATGCCAAAGAATCCGCACAGGATACCTTTTCTTTACAAAATATTCATGAGCACCAGGTGGAATTCATGAAAAATTTTGAAAAGCAGAAGGGTGTGGCTTTCTTTCTTTTATATTACTCCCATAAAGAATTATTTTATTATCTCAGATTTAGTGAATTGTTGAAATTCTGGCAACGGGCAAAGGAAGGCGGAAGAAAAAGCTTCCGTTTTGATGAATTAACTCCGGAATATTTTTTCACCTCAAAGGCGGGAGCCTTTGTTCCGTATTTAGATATGTTGCAAAAAGATTTACAGGAACGGGATTCCTGATCCTGTATCGTATAAGCAACATCATTTTCACCAAAAAACAGGAAGGAAAAATGTAAATATTTCCTAATTAACCGTTGACATAAGAGAGCGGTAAGGGTATACTACACTTAGTTTAATCTAGTAGCATGGTAGCACGTTACTACAATAAAGTGTTTTAGAAAGGGCAACTCATGGGAAAACAGTTATTACATACACCGGAAGGTGTCCGTGATATTTACGGAACAGAATACGAAAAGAAATTAAAGATTGAGACTCTTTTACATAATAAAATAGCTATGTACGGATATGAAGATATTCAGACACCTAGTTTTGAGTTTTTTGATGTATTTGGCAGTGATATCGGAACCACTCCTTCCAGGGAATTGTATAAGTTTTTTGACAAGGAAGGAAATACATTGGCTCTCAGACCCGATTTTACTCCGTCCATAGCCAGATGTGCAGCTAAATATTTTATGGATAAAAACGAATCCCTTCGTTTTTCCTATTTAGGCAATGCCTTTACCAATGTATCCAATTTACAGGGTAAATTAAAAGAAACCACACAGATGGGCGTGGAGCTTGTAGGGGATGAAAGTGTATATGCGGATGCAGAAGTTTTAAGTGTAGCTATAGAAGCACTGTTAAATACCGGCCTTACTGATTTTATGGTAAGTGTTGGTAATGCAGAATATTTTAAAGGATTATGCGAAGAATTTGCTTTTTCAGAAGAAATGGAAGCAACCGTTCATGAATACATATCCAATAAGAATTTCTTCGGCGCACAGGAATATCTTTTACATGAAAACGTAAACAAATCCATCCGGGAGAAATTATTAAAAACAGGAGAGCTGGTTGGTTCGGTAGAAGTGTTAGATACTGCGGCAAAGTTGGCCGATAATACCCGTTCTAAGGATGCCATAAAACGTTTGGCAGATTTATATAAGGTATTACAGCAGTATGGTATTGAACAGTATGTGTCCTTTGACCTTGGAATGCTGACACAGTACCAGTATTATACCGGTATGATTTTCAAGGCATATACCTATGGAGTTGGAGATGCCATCGTAAAAGGCGGACGTTACGACAGTCTGTTATCCCAGTTTGGAAAGAAAGCGCCGGCTATCGGTTTTGTTATTCTCATTGATGATTTAATGTTAGCATTATCAAGACAGTCCATTCCGGTTACGCTGGATGAGCCTAAGAAAGTAATGACTTATACAGAGGATACGTTTGCAGAAGTATTAAAAGAGGCAAAAGAACTGAGAAATCAAGGGATTGCCGTAGAAATGAGAAAAGAAGGTTAGAAAATGAGTGATAATAAATATTTAACCTTTGCATTGACAAAGGGACGTCTGGCAAAGCAGACATTAGAATTATTAGAATCCATTGGTATCACTTGTGAGGAAATGAAGGATAAGGATACCAGAAAGCTTGTATTTGTAAATGAAGAATTAAAACTCAAATTCTTCCTTGCAAAGGGCCCGGATGTGCCAACCTATGTGGAATACGGTGCAGCAGATATCGGTGTTGTGGGTAAGGATACCTTAATGGAAGAGGGCAGACAGGTGTATGAAGTTCTTGACCTTGGCTTTGGCAAATGCCGTATGTGTGTCTGTGGTCCGGCAAGTGCCAAAGAATTGTTACAGCATCATGAAATGATTCGTGTATGCAGTAAATATCCTTTAATTGCTAAGGATTATTTTTACAACAAAAAACATCAGACCGTTGATATCATTAAATTAAACGGTTCTGTGGAATTGGGTCCGATTGTAGGGCTTGGTGATGTAATCGTAGATATCGTTGAAACAGGTTCCACATTACGCGAAAACGGATTGGATGTATTGGAAGAGATTTGTCCTTTATCGGCAAGAATGATTGTGAATCAGGTAAGTATGCAGATGCAGTCTAAGCGAATTCAGGATTTAATCGGCAAATTAAGAACAGCATTAGAGGAAAGATAATAGCTAAAAGTGCAGGGTGAGCCATATGAGAATTGTAAATTTGACAGAAGATACCAAGAAAAATATTTTGGAAGACTTGTTAAAAAGAAGTCCGAATAATTATGTCCAATACGAAAAAACAGTTGCTGATATTGTCAATAATGTTATGACAAAGGGAGACGAGGCTGTTTTTTCTTACACACAACAGTTTGATAAATGGGATTGTAATGCAGAAAATATCCGTGTTTCCGCGGATGAAATAAAAGATGCTTACACAAAGGTGGATGAGAATTTGATTTCCATCTTAAAAGAAGCAGCAGAGAATATCCGTGTATTCCACGAAAAACAGGTAAAAGAGAGCTGGATTATCCCTAAGGAAGACGGAACTATTTTAGGACAGAAGATTACTCCGATTGAGAAAGCAGGATGTTATGCACCGGGTGGAAAAGCGTTCTATCCAAGCAGTGTATTAATGAATATCATTCCGGCCAAGGTAGCAGGAGTTGAAAAGATTGTGCTCTGTACACCGGGCCGTAAAGAAGACGGTTCCGTACATCCGGTTACTTTGGTTGCTGCTGATATCGCCGGTGTGGATGAAATTTACAAAATTGGTGGAGCACAGGCCATTGCTGCCATGGCATACGGCACAGAATCCGTACCAAAGGTTGATAAGATTACGGGACCGGGTAATATCTTCGTTGCCCTAGCCAAGAAAGCAGTATTTGGTTATGTGGGAATCGATTCCGTGGCGGGTCCTTCTGAAATCCTAGTTATTGCTGATGAGACAGCAAATCCTAGATATGTTGCTGCTGACCTTTTATCGCAGGCAGAGCATGATGAACTGGCAAGTGCCATTTTAATCACCACAAGTCAGGAATTAGCAGAAAAAGTATCTGTAGAAGTTGATAAATTTACACAGGAATTAAGCCGTACAGAGATTATTGAAAAATCCCTGGAAAATTACGGGTATATTCTTGTTGCCCAGTCTTTGGAGGAAGCCATTGCGGCAGCCAATGATATTGCCAGTGAACACTTGGAAATCATGACCAAGGATCCGTATAATGTAATGACAAAGATTAAGAATGCAGGTGCCATTTTTATCGGTGAATATTCTTCTGAACCTTTGGGTGATTATTTTGCAGGTCCGAATCACATTTTACCGACAAACGGTACTGCAAGATTTTTCTCACCGCTTAATGTAGATGATTTCACTAAGAAAACAAGTATTATTTCTTATTCCAAGGAAGCACTTGAAAAAGTACACGGCAAGATTGAATATTTTGCTGAGCAGGAACAATTAACAGCACATGCCAATTCTATTCGTGTACGATTCGAATAGACTATGGTATAATAGCCTTGCAAAAACAGTAAGATTCGTATATATGGAGATTTGTTATGGAAAGAACAGCTTCTGTAAAGAGAACAACAAAAGAAACAGATATTAATTTATCCCTTTCCATTGATGGAACAGGTGCTACAAAGGTTGACACGGGAATCGGCTTTTTTGATCACATGTTGACAGGCTTTGGTAAGCACGGGTTCTTTGATTTGGACGTATCCGTAAAGGGTGATTTGGAAGTGGATGGTCACCATACGGTAGAAGATACGGGTATCGTACTCGGTAATGCCATTAAGGAAGCTCTGGGTGATAAAGTCGGCATTAAACGTTTCGGTTATTTTATTTTACCAATGGATGATGCACTGGTATTGTGTTCTCTTGATTTGTCAGGAAGACCGTATTTTAACTTTGATTTTCAGTTCCCAACACAAATGGTGGGTGATTTTGAAACAGAGCTTGTAAGAGAGTTTTTCTACGCAGTAAGCTATAGTGCCGGAATGAATTTACATATTAAAGTTTTGGATGGACTGAATTCCCATCATATAGCAGAAGCGATGTTTAAAGCCTTTGGCAAAGCTTTGGATGAGGCTTGTTCAAAGGATGAACGTATTACTTCAGTTTTAAGTACGAAAGGAACCTTATAATGAACGAAAAGAAGATAATTCCTTGTATTTACTTATATAACAAGACAGCAGTTAAGGGATTAAAAGATCTCACTTTGGTGGATGCAGAACCGCTTTCACTTGCCAAATTCTATGCAAATAACAGCGCAGATGCACTTTTAATTTTTGATATGTCTTCGGCAGATGAAGAGCATGAAGAAGCCTTAGACATTATTAAAAGTATTTGTGTTGCCGTAGATATTCCTGTTTACGGTGCCGGTAATGTAAAGCGGATGGAAGATATTAAAAAGCTTCTTTATGCGGGCTGTAGCAAAGCAGCACTCAATTATTCCAAGCAGAGTAATATTGAGATTACGGAAGAGGTGTCTAAGAAATTTGGTCCGGATAAGATTATTGCATCCGTGGAATCTTTGGATGAAATCAAATCTAATACGGAATTAATCCAAACTTATTGTGATATGGTATTGTTGGTTAATCCGGCAAAAGTACATGACAGTGCGGCAGCCTCTCCGGTGCCTATGATAGTAACTCTTCCGGAGCTTACCCTGGATAAAATGATTAATGCATTGCAAATTGCAAATATTTATGGTATTTCCGGTGAAGCAGTTACTAAAAATGCTGCAGAGCTTTCTACCTTGAAAGGTATTTTAGAAGAAAACGGTGTTAAAGTTTCTAAAGTACACGCCCGTTTTGCATGGGAAGAATTTAAAGTAAATAATGACGGTTTGTTACCGGTTATTGTTCAAGATTACAAGACCGACGAAGTACTGATGATGGCATACATGAACAAAGAGGCCTACGAAAAGACTCTGGAATCCGGCCTTATGACATATTTTAGCAGAAGCCGTCAGTCTTTATGGGTAAAAGGCAAAACCAGCGGTCATTACCAGCATGTACAGTCCTTAACCATTGACTGTGATATGGATACCATGCTGGCTAAGGTAATTCAGACAGGAGTGGCTTGCCATACCGGCAATAAGACCTGTTTCTTCCAGACGGTTATGGAAAAAGAAATGAAGACAGAAGACAATCCGTTACGTGTATTCGAGGATGTATACTCTGTTATTCAGGATAGAAAGATTAATCCAAAAGAAGGCTCTTATACCAATTATCTCTTTGATAAGGGTGTGGATAAGATTCTTAAAAAGGTGGGAGAAGAGGCTACAGAGATTGTTATTGCAGCCAAAAATCCGAATCCAAACGAAATTAAATATGAAATCTCCGATTTCCTCTATCATGTAATGGTTCTCATGGTTGAAAAAGGTGTTACATGGGCAGACATTACAGAAGATTTAGCAAAGCGCTAATTCTTCTTTTATAAGAAATAACGAATTCCTTCTGAAATATCATTCAGGAGGAATTCTTTTTATTTGACAGGAATAAACTATACCAAATCAGTTTTAAGGACAAATTTATGGAAAATATAGAACGTCGTTTAGAATTAATACGAATGATGCGTAGTGAACAGAAAGAAAATATAAGCAGATTACAACACAGAGAGCAAATTTTATATCCTAACCGCAGAGCGTCCTATTCAGGCAAAAACAGTTATCCGGATTATTCCGGCAAAACCTATGATTTTAAGGATAATTATTCCGGGAAAGATGATATTGACTCAGTCGGTCTAGATAAGAATTGGGGTTTTTATGTAAGATTGCTGATAAGCATTACTTTATTTCTAACCTTTTTCTATATGGATATGAGTAATACCAGTTATTTCGGTGTCACCTGTGATACGGTGCAGAATATGATTTCCGATACTTTTGAATTGAAATCATTTGCTTTTATACCATAATTCTCTTATACTTTAATATTGGTAGAAAATATGCTTATTTCATTGAAAGTAAAGCATATTATTAATTTACAGAAAAGGAATGAAATACTTTGGAAAAATTAGCATTATCAGATGAAATATTATTGTCCATTGATAAACCGGCGCGTTACATTGGTAACGAAATGAACTCGGTGATTAAGGATAAAAGCAAAATAGATGTCCGTTTTGCATTCTGTTTCCCGGACGTATATGAAATTGGTATGTCCCATATCGGAATCCAGATTTTGTATCACGATTTTAACCGCTATGATGATGTATGGTGTGAACGTGTATACTCCCCATGGACGGATTTGGATAAAGTTATGCGTGAGAAAAAGATTCCGTTATTTGCATTGGAATCACAGGACCCTGTAAAGGAATTTGATTTTCTTGGTTTTACCCTCCAGTACGAGATGTGTTATACCAACATTTTGCAGGTTCTTGATTTATCAGGCATTCCGTTTTTGACAAAGGACCGTACAGAAGAGGACCCGATTATTATCGGCGGTGGTCCTTGTGTTTACAATCCGGAACCGATAGCGGATTTCTTTGATATGTTCTATATCGGCGAAGGTGAAGTACAGTATCGTGCATTATTTGATTTGTATAAAGAATACAAAAAGTCTGACATGAGTCGTAGGAATTTTTGCGCAAAGCCGCTCAGATACCGGGAATTTACGTTCCATCTTTATATGACGTTACCTATAAAGAAGACGGAACCATTGATACCTTTACACCAATTTATGAGGATGTACCTGCCACGGTGGAAAAACAGGTAGTTCTTGATATGTCTGAGGCGGTTTACATGGACAAGCCTCTGGTTCCTTTTATTAAGGTTACCCAGGACAGGGTTGTATTAGAAATTCAACGTGGCTGTATCCGTGGCTGCCGTTTCTGTCAGGCCGGTCAGATTTACCGTCCTGTAAGAGAGCGTAGTGCCGACAAATTAAAGGAATATGCCGTTCAATTATTAAAGGCAACGGGACATGAAGAAATTTCCTTAAGTTCTTTGTCTTCCAGTGATTATTCCCAGTTAGAAGAAGTCATCAATTATTTGATTGATGAGTGCAATAAGAGATATGTAAATATTTCCCTGCCTTCCTTACGAATCGATAATTTCTCTTTGGATGTATTCAGTAAGGTGCAGGATGTGAAAAAGAGCTCCCTTACCTTTGCTCCGGAAGCCGGAAGCCAGAGAATGCGTAATGTCATTAATAAGGGATTAACCGAAGAGGATATATTAGGCGGCGCGCATCTTGCCTTTGAAAGCGGATGGAACCGTGTGAAATTATACTTTATGTTGGGACTTCCGACAGAAACCGACGAAGATATCAAAGAGATTGCCGTATTATGCGATAAAGTGGCAAGAGAATTCTTTGATACCGTTCCAAAGGAAAACAGAAAGAATGGTCCGATTCAGATTGTGGCAAGTACCTCATTCTTTATTCCTAAACCATTTACACCGTTCCAGTGGGCTACCATGAATACCAAGGACGAGTTTATCCGTAAGGCATATGTAACCAGAAATGCCATTACAGAACAGTTGAATCAGAAGCGTATCAAATATAACTGGCATGAAGCGGATGTAAGTATTATGGAAGGTGTATTTGCAAGAGGCGACAGAAAAGTAGGCCAGGTTATCTTAAAGGCTTATGAAAAAGGCTGTTTATATGATGCGTGGAGCGAATATTACAAACACGACGTATGGATGGAATGCTTTGATGAATGTGGTGTGTCCGTAGATTTCTATACCACACGTGAACGTTCCCTTGACGAGAAATTCCCATGGGATTTCATTGATGCGGGTGTTACCAAGGAATTCTTAAAACGCGAGTGGTTAAAGGCTCTTAACGAAGAAATCACATTGAACTGTAAAGAGAAATGTAACGGATGCGGCGCCGGTAGATTTGGTGTGGGAATTTGTGCGAACCGATAATATCCGTATCCAATATATACGTTTTATTTGTTTCCGTATTATTAACGGAAGGGCCCGAATGTTATTTTCCCAAAGATAGGAGTAATACATGAAAATAAGAATCAAATTTGAAAAAGACGGCGTAATGCGCTATATCGGACATTTGGATATTATGCGTTATTTCCAAAAAGCCATCCGACGCGCCGAAATCGATATAAAATATTCCACAGGTTTTTCTCCACACCAGATTATGAGCTTTGCGGCTCCTCTGGGCGTTGGACATATCAGCTTTGGAGAATATTTTGATATTGAAGTCAACAGTCATGACGGGTGTCAAGACATGCAAGACAGATTAAATGCAGCCATGGTGCCGGGAATCCGTATCGCCAATGTGGTAGAACTTCCGGAAAATGCAGGAAACGCTATGGCAACAGTGGCGGCAGCCAGATATAAAGTTGAGTTAAAGAATCCTGATGAGTCGAAAATTGATTTTGTTGGACTATCGGATGCTTTTTTAGGACAGGATGAAATCCTTGTTACCAAACAGACTAAGAAACAAGAACTAACCATTGATATTAAGCCATATATTTTTGAGTGGCTTCCATACGAAAACGGTGTGGAAATGTTTGTAGATGCCAGTTCCAGCAACAATGTGAAACCGGCTCTTGCTATGGAAAGCTTTTGTAAATTTGCAGGAGTTACATTTGATCCGATTAAATATCAGATTATCAGACTTGATACGTATTTGAATGTAGGATCAGCGGATGAACCTGTATTTAAGCCACTTGATTATGTAGGGGAATAAAGTGATTAGTTATTGTAAAGAAATGGCTATATTAGGTTTGGATTAACAAGTATCTTTTGTTTTGTAAATTGATTGTTTTGTAGTGGAAAGGAGTGCTATATTCTAATGACAAAATCCAATATTGTGATAACTGAATATAGAAACAGAATATGTGCTCTTTGTTTTCAAAACAACCGTTTAGAAGCATTGCATGTAGATACGCAAGAATCCTTGCTTAATTCTATTTTTATTGCAAAGGTTAAGAACATCAGTAAAAATATCAATGCCGCATTTGTGGAGTTGTTTGATGGACAAATGGCTTTTTTACCATTGGATGATGCAACGGGCTGTTCCTTTATCTCATCTGAAGATGGGAAATTACGGGAAGGTGACGAAATCCCTGTCCAGGTAATCAGAGAGGCCGTAAAGACCAAAGACCCGGTTGTTACAACCAAATTATCTATTAGTGGGGCATATACCGTTGTTTCGTTGGACAAGCGCAAAGGCGGATTTCAGTTTAGTAAGAAATTATCCGTTTCAAAGAAAGAAGCAATAAAGGAAGCTCTGTGCGATTTTGAGTTGCCTACTGATTATGCTATTGTTATCCGAACAGGTGTGGAACAGTTGGATGAATATGAGTCGTTGAAAACAGAACTTTCATCACTTGTTTCTATGATGGATGAACTTGTATTAAAAGCTAAGACCAGAACATGTTTCAGTCAGATTTATCAGGGAGTTCCTTCCTATATTGAATATTTGCATCATATTGCCGATTCGGACTATGAAGAGGTTGTCACAGATGTTCCTGCGGTTTATGAAGCATTACAGACATTTTATAATGGTAATATGTCCATACGTCTTTACGATGATTCATTCCCTCTTAGTAAACTATATTCCATTGATTCAAAAATGGAAGAATTGTTTGCGAAAAAGGTAAATTTGAAAAGCGGCGCCAATCTGATTATCGAATATACGGAAGCAATGACTGTAATTGATATTAATACTGCCAAATGTATTAATAAAAAAGATAAAGATACCCTAAATTATAAGATTAACTTAGAAGCAGCAGAAGAGATTGCAAGGCAACTAAGGCTTCGTAATCTTTCCGGAATTATCATTGTTGATTTTATTAATATGGAAAATGAGCAATACCAAGTTGATTTGATAACAGAGTTAAAGAGATTATTAAAATATGACCCGGTAACTTGTAATTATGTAGATATTACATCATTAGGTCTTGTGGAGATTACCCGTAAAAAGGTGCAAAAACCGATTTATGAAGTGTTTACAAATAAGACTATGTTATTTTAGACTCCATCAAAGTGTATGAATAATCTATAAATTTGAAGTTTACAGCGAGGTGAGAATGTTATGATGAATAATAATTCTGTTAGCGAATCTGAAAAATATAAACAGAAGATAAAGACAATTATTCAGAATAAAGGTATGTGTTCCATGATGAATAATACTAAGTGGAGAGAATTAAAAGAAGGAATAGCGGAGTTGCCATTTTTGCCACCTTTTGTAATAAAGAGTGTAGATGAAGAAGAGTCTACATATCATCAATTTGAAGAAGATGTTTATACTACTGGTGATTGGGGTATTTACCTTGAGAATTATTTAGGAGGCGATATTTACGCCACACCATTTTATGCTGTAGAATGGGTTAAAATTAGGCCACGTCAATTAAAACATCAAGGACGATTAGTTGAAAGCAAAGTAATTGATGAAACCGATGAATTCTTAGAAATGTTGAAAAAATTTAATATTCCATTCGAAGAACAAAATGGAACATATATTATTTATGGTTATAAATAAAAGTGCAAATTTCAGTCTCACAGCGAGATTGAAAGCACATATGAATTTGAATTTGATGGTGGTTACTAATATGAGCTATCAGAACTATAAAGAAGCAATGGAGCTTGCTCCAAAATGCAAATTTTATACTACTGTAGGTGGTAAAAGTCAGGAAGAAATTAGAAAATCAGAGGAACTGTTGGGCATTAAGTTTTCTAAACAGTGCAGAGAATTTTATGAACAATATGGTTATCTCTCTTTCTATGGTAATGAGATTTTTGGGATAGACCCCGATGATGATTCTGGCGAATTAGAGGGAAACTCTGTTGCATATGCTCTAAATGACCGTGAAGAATATGGATTGCCCGTTGAATGGATTCCTGTGTTCAATTTTAATGATGGATTTATGGCATATTTAAATTATTCTTCATTGAACGATGATGGAGAACCTTGTGTTATTGTTGCGGGATATAATGGTTCAGAATATCAATTGGAGGAAGTGATTGCAGAAGATTTCGGAGAGTTTGTTCTCCAGCTTGTAAATCAACAACTTGAAGGCTAAATTTTCATTTGAGTTACATTCTTTAACAACAAATTATATATTGTATACAAGAACTTTATTCACATAGCAAATTTGAGTTATGTAAACAATTTTTACCTACTAAAATGATGTAGCACCAAAGTTGGGTAGGTAAAAAAGTTAGTTATGGACGCTTTTCGTAAGCAAAATGAGGGTTGAAGAGTAATATTCTGAAAGAAAATACCCACCAACTACTTGAAATAAATCCTTTAGTAGGCATTTCAGTGTTATAAAGAAGAAATAAATACCCTCTAAATGATAAAAAAGAAACATCCGGTAGGTATCCCTCGATTTTCCACAAATTTATATACCCACTAAATGATAAAAAAGCAACATCTAGTAGGTTTTTCCCGATTGTCCACAAATTTAGTTACCTACTAAATAATATAATAGTTATATCTGGTATGTATTTGCCTTCCCGACTTATAACAATTACCTACCAAATTAAGAAGTAACACAAAATAGTAGGTATTTTTTAATCCTACATTTACACCAGCAAATTTCGTTATACTTTTCATTATATTTTCATTATATTTTTTACAACAAAAAAGTTGACTCTCAAGAAAGTATGTGCTAATATATACTAGTATGCCGCATAATGAGGTTACAAGTATGCCCAATTTTCGGGTATCACCGAAGTTAGCGAGTAAACAAACAGTAAATTAGTTTGTGAATAGGAGGTGCCCATATGTACGCAATTATTGCAACAGGTGGAAAGCAGTACAAAGTTTCTGAAGGTGATGTAATCAAAGTTGAAAAGCTTGATGCAGAAGCTGGAAACGTTGTAACATTTGACCAGGTAATCGCAGTAAAGGGTGACGAGCTTAAGGTTGGCGAAGCAGTAGCTAATGCAACAGTAACAGCAACTGTAATGGACCAGGGTAAAGGCAAGAAGATCATCGTTTACAAGTATAAGAGAAAAACAGGTTACCACAAGAAAAATGGTCATAGACAAGCATACACTGCAGTTAAAATTGACAAGATCAACGCTTAATTGATAGCAGGTTGTTTGAAATGACAAGTATTACAGTGATAAAAGAAGAGAATCGCATCGTAGCATTTACCTGTAATGGTCATGCCGGATATGCGAAGGCATCCGAAGATATTGTTTGTTCAGCGATTTCCATTTTGGTTATCAATACTATTAATTCCATTGAAGCTCTGACTAAAACAGTGCCGATTGTGGAAATAGATGAGAAATCCGGTTATATTCATTGTTCATTTGAAGAAGATGTAACAGATGATGCAACATTATTATTAGAGGCCATGCTTCTTGGTTTATCACAAATCAAAGAACAGTACGGTACTAAGTATATCGACGTAAAAATTAAGGAGGTATAACACCATGTTGAATTTAAACCTTCAATTTTTTGCTCATAAAAAGGGTGTAGGTTCTACAAAGAACGGTAGAGATTCCGAATCCAAGAGATTAGGTGCAAAAAGAGCTGATGGACAATTCGTAAAAGCAGGAAACATTTTATAC
>JAZSEL010000162.1:0-18566 GCA_045531685.1 Lachnospiraceae bacterium
TGGTTTAGTAAGGGACCTGCCAGTGCCGCGGACTATACATGGCCGGCGCCATTTGATGTGCCGTTCTATATTTTGTTAAATATGGCAGTTGGAGGTACTTTTGACCTGCAATCGGATCCTTATGCGGCAGAATATCCGGCAGAAATGAAGGTGGATTATGTTCGTGTTTATCAGAAAGAAGAAGGATATGATACAACTTCGGATGCGGTTATCATAGCGGACAACAAAGATACAGATGCCTTTGCGCAGTATGCAGCTTCTTATGAAGACGGTGAATTTATCGTGGACCCTGATTTTGCTACCATGAATACAGAGCCAATTGAGGATACAAATGATGGTATTATTCCGGAAAGCAAAGACTGGCAGTTTGCAGTTGGCAATTTTGGCGGTTTTGCTAAGGCGTCCGTAGAAGAACTAGAAGAAGGAACCTTTGCAAAAATTGATGTAACCCACGGTGGTAAACAGACCTATGCCGTACAGTTGATTCAGCACATGCCTGTTATTGAGGGATATAGTTATAAAGTATCTTTTGATGCAAAATGTTCGACTGAGCGTTCTTTCTTTGTATCACCTAGTGGTGATGGCGATAATGCGTGGGAAAAATATGGTGTTTTTGAAGCCAGTGTATCACCGGAACTTTCCAATTACAGTTTTGTTTTTAAAATGAACAGTATAACAGATCCAACTGCCAGACTGGAATTTAATCTTGGAAATGGTATGGGCACCATTTGGATTGGTAATGTTAGTGTAACAGAATTAAAATCGGAAGATGGTGTGGATCATGATATGAATAAATCCCCATTGTCGGACGGCAATCGAATTTATAATGGTACCTTTGACCAGGGAACGCAGAGAATGGCATTTTGGCATATTGAAGAGATGGAAGTGACAATTCCGGATGTGATTGTAAATGCGGACGGAAGCGAAGATTATAGCAGAAAGGCACAGTTATCTGCCAAAGGAGAAGATGCAAAACTGTATCAGAACGGAATCCTTTTAAATGGCGGAAAAGATTATGCAATCAGCATGGACTTGATTGGAGAAGAAGGGATTGAAGTCGCAGTTGCGCTCCTTGGGACGGATCAAAAGACGTTATATGCTGTGAATACATTTATCTGTGAAAATACAGATGAATCAAGAGTGGAATATGTATTTTCTGTACCGGAGGGAATTGTAGATAATGAAGCGCTATTTAGGATTTCCATACCGGAAGGCGAAAGTGTGATAATTGATAATGTCAGATTGTGTGAAGTGAAAGAATAATATATAGGGGTAGAAAATGCATTCTATTTTCCATATATAAAAAATGAGGGTAGAAAAAAGAAAAAACCCTTGAAAATCAAGGGTTTTTCGAGCTGGTAACGGGAATCGGACCCGTGACCTCCGCACTACCAATGCGACGCACTACCGACTGTGCTATACCAGCATGTGATAACTCACGACTGCTATAATAGCATACATAAATATGTTTTGTCAATGTTGTTTTTCACATTAAAAAGGCGTATACTAAAAGACAGTAATTGAGAATATTTGTCATGTAAAAGGAGGTCAAAATAATGGCATTTTGGGAAAATTTCGGAGAAACTATTACAGCAAAAAGTAAAGAAATGGCAGATAAAGCCAAGAATTTTACGGATATTGCCAGTTTAAAAGGACAGATTGTAGCACAGGAGAATGCAATCTTACGTTATTATAAAGAAATCGGAAAGGAATATTATTCTGCACATAAGGATGATGAGGCTGCTGAATGCCAGGCACAGTTTGAGTCCATTAAGAAGGCAGAAGGAATTATAGCAGATCTTCAGAAGAAAATTGCAGAATTAAGCGGTACCAAGCATTGTGCAGCTTGTGATAGTGATGTTCCTGACAGCAGTGCATTTTGTCCTAAGTGCGGAGCTAAGTTAGAAGAAGATTCTTATTTTGATGAAGAAGATGCAGAAGGTGTAGTGGTAACTGAAATCGTTGATGAAGACGAAGGAGTAGAAGAGGAACCTGTAGAAAGTAAATCTGTAGAAGAGGAAGTTGCTACTGAAACAGTTGTTTCAGAAGAAGAATAACTTCATAGTTTAAAAGAAAAATCACTTGAAATTTGAATGAAAATAGTTATGTAAACAAAAAATACCTACTAAATTTTCGTGACAACGAGAGTTAGTAGGTATTTTTGATTAAAAATCAATCAAAAAATGATAAATCCAAGAAGAATATACTCAAAAAGATAAAACAAATACCTATCAAACGATGATTTACTCATAATTAGTAGGTATTTTTTTATTTTATGCGATTTTTTATGCCTACTGAATTTAGTAAAGTAATTATTTAGTAGGTATGAAGCAAAAAAATGATTAAAATCATACCTATTTATTGAGAGATAAGAAGGGTTAAGTGGGTAGAGATCGTAAGAATAAGAAAAAGATACCTACAAAATATTACTAAGAAGTAAATTAGTAGGTATCTAAACATTGTCAATTCGTTTAAAATGTTTGTTTCAATGGTGGCGATTGTTAATTCATCTAAAATATTTGCTTCAGCTACAGCAATAGAAAACTAGTTTACAATACCTGCTTCAGCCGGAGGTTGTGCGTTTGGATCCACACCTGCAGCGGCAGCGGCGGCGGCAGCCTGTGCTGCGGCACGCTGTTCCATTTCCGCTCTTTGCTGCCAGATAATAGCTTCATGATTCGGGTCTGCAAAGAAAGCTTCCGTATGCGGACACTGTCGGGACTGCTGTGCAATAATAGCAGGGTCCGTGCCGATGGCATTCGGGTCGGTAATCGGAGTAGCCGGCTGTGCATTCGGATCAACCGGTGCATTTGGATCAGTGTTTGTTAACGTATTGGAACCTGCCCATAAGGACTCGTGTTCCTGTAACGGAAGTTCAAATACACCTTCTTGTTTGAACATACAGTTCTCACATGCCGGTAAACCGCTGTAAGCACATAGGGTTCCCTGATAGTGCACATCACATGTGGTCTCAGGGACGGTTCCTTCTGCAAAATGTTCGGTGACAAGTGTAGCGTCACACAATCCCGGAATCGGCAGCTTACCGCTTCGTGAACAAACGGTAGCAGTTACAATACCGCTTGGTGTGTAGAAGGATTCCGTAGGTAATTCTTCGTGAACCTGACTCATAACAGCACGCCATAAGGTCTTTGCAAGATTCTTTTCCGCACTGGAAGTAAGCTTTGCGTTGTTGTCGAAGCCTGCCCATGTGGTACATGTGTAGTACGGAGTATAGCCACTGAACCATACGTCGTTATAATCAGAGGTAGTACCGGTTTTACCGGCAATTGGCATGCCTCCAAAATTAACACTTCCGCCGGTTCCCACGGTAACAACGTCCATCATGGCGTCGGTTAACAGATAGGCAGTGGATTCCTGTAATACCTGATGGGTTTCGATTTCGGTATTATCTAAAATTACATTGCCGTCATGGTCTACTACCTTAGTATAAAGCTTCGGCTTAATATAGGTTCCGTTATTGGCAATGGTTGCATAGGCAGCATTTAATTCTAAGTTGGTAACACCATTGGTAATACCGCCCAATGCCAATGGCTGTGTAATGTCGGAATAAATCTTTCCTTTAATTTCTTTGCCGGATTCCAAAGTGGTGAATCCGAAGTTAATCAAATAATCATAACCTAACTGAGGAGTAATCTGAGTTAAGGTTTTAACAGCGATAATGTTCATGGAATCTGCAATAGCCGTACGTACGGAATTGATTCCGCGATAGCCGGTATCATACCAGTTGGATACCGGTGTGCCGCTGTCGTAGTTAAACGGCGCGTCATTGTATACGTTAGCAAGAGTAATACCGGCTGCATCGATGGCAGGAGCGTACGTAGAAAGTACTTTAAAGGTAGAACCCGGCTGACGCACAGTGGAAGTGGCACGGTTTAAGGTACGGCTGGCTTCCTTGGCACCACGTCCGCCAATCATGGCAACTACATAGCCCGTGGACTGGTCCTGAATGGTTAAGGATACCTGTGGCTGTGGTGTGAGAGAAATGCTTTCGGCTAAAATCTCGTCCCCTTCGTTCATAACGGCATCCTGATACTCTTCAATCGCTGCATAGGCTTCCTCTTGGGAATCATAAAGCATGTTGAAACGGGAATTGCTTTCCCTAAAATGAGCTTTATACATTTCGGAACTGTGGTTTTCGGTCTCACCGTTTGCTTTCTTAACGGAAAGGGCGTAAGAAAGAAGCCACTGGGTTCCGCTTGGATAATTTTCTTCGTTGGAATATACCTCATCACAGATATCCTGGATATTAGGGTCCTGTGTTGAGAAAATGGATAAACCGCCACTGTACAAAAGCGTGTATGCCTGTGTGTCGTTGTATCCGGCGGCTAACAAATCTTCATAAACGGCTTCGGTAACCGCATCGTCAAAATAAGAGTTAATGGTAGTATCCTGTGTTTTTTCGTTAGTGCTCTGAATACGGGAATAGACATCGTCTGCCATAGCTTCATCGTACTCAGTCTGGGAGATATATCCCTGCTCTAACATATGATTTAAGGTTTTTTCCCTACGTTTGGCATTATCCTCCGGATGGGAAATCGGATTGTATTTGGATGGATTCTGTGTAATGCTGGCAATAACCGCACATTCGGACAGATTCAACTCGTATACGTTTTTACCGAAGTATCGTAAAGAAGCTGCCTGGACACCAAGGGTATTCTGACCCAGGTTAATGGTGTTCATATAATTTTCCAGAATCTTTTCCTTACTCATAACCTTTTCAAGCTCTAAGGCCAGATACTGTTCCTGGAACTTACGCTTAAACTTTTCGACGGTGGATTCGTTGGTCCAACCGGAAAATACATTGTTTTTCAGAAGCTGCTGGGTAATGGTACTGGCACCCTCTGAGAAATTAAACTTGTTTTTGACAGCAACAAAAGCAGCACGCATGATACCCTGGATATCAATACCGTTGTGATTGTAAAAACGTGCATCTTCCAATGCGACAAAGGCATGGGTCAGATTGCTTGGAATCTGGTCCATGGTAACCGGAATACGGTTAGAATCGCTGGCTACCAGTTTCGCTGTCTGATTGCCTTCGCTGTCATAAATAAATGTGGAAAAACCGGTAGGTGATACATCAATATTGGAAATATCCGGTGATGTAGCAATAATTCCTTTGAAAATTCCGAATGCGGCACTTGCACCGATGATTCCAACGACAAGAACGCAAACGATACATAATTGTAATATGATAAGGGCAAACTTGCGGCCCCATTTACCACCTTTACCGGTGACCGCCTGTTGTTTGGCTTTAATCCCCTTTTTGCCATAATTCATAAATGATGCCTCCTTATTAGTATGCCAATACAATGTCTGAACTGAGCTTACTGTTGATTATGTGTTTTTTGGCATTACCTATTTGATTATAGCAAACTTAAATAGGTAAATAAAGGATTTTTGTTTTATATAATAAATTCTTAACTTTTTTTTCGCTTTTATGCTTCATATATGGTACTATTACCTATGAGTTGATAAAAATGTATAGTTATGAGGTACTTATGCAATCCTATAAGACAGTAAAACAGTACGGAGAAGGGGAGATTGAAGAAAAAAAATCCCGCTTTTTAGGTAAAATCAAGCCGGTTACGACAGAAGAGGAAGCGCTTGCATTTATTGAAAAAACAAAAAAGCAATACTGGGACGCCAGACATAATTGCTATGCCTATATAATAGGAGAGCATTGCGAATGCGTGCGCTGCTCCGATGACGGGGAACCTTCGGGAACCGCAGGCAAACCTATGCTTGAGGTGTTACAGAATCAGGAGCTTAGGAATGTTGTGGCAGTGGTTACCAGATATTTTGGCGGCACCTTATTGGGTACCGGCGGTTTGGTACGTGCCTACACCCAGGCAACACAGGAGGCATTGAAAGAAGCGCAAATTGCTACCATGACACCGGTAGCCATAATGACCATACAGACGGATTATAATGCCATTGGTAAGATTAAGTATGTGCTGGCACAGGAAGAAATAAACATACAGAATGAAGAATACACCGTTGATGTTGTGGTAACTGCGGCAGTGCCTTTGACACAGAAGGAAGCCTTGCTTAAAAAATTAACAGAGGTGACTAACGGAAAGGCTGTAATGCAGGAAACAGAGCAGGTGTTTATGGCGTTGTAGGAAGTTTTAGCAGGTTTCATGGGACTAAAAAATGTGCAAATTTTTTTCGACAGATTGACAAAAAAAAGTCGGTTTTGTAATATGTACTAGGAATGATTTTAAACAAATAACAGCTGTAATTTTTATAAAATGTATTATAGCAATGAGAAAGGTGGTGGTTTTATGCAGAATAGTCATACGGGTAACAGTAATGACGGTCCGGTTCCTGGGCGACAATATGCAAAAATCACAACTGAAGGAGAATTGCTATGGATGAAATCAAGGAAGTAGAAGTAATTCTGGAATTACTTGAGAGTAAGCAGTATACGGTGCTTCGCCAGCGATTAAGTGAGATGAATGAAGCAGACGTTGCTGCAGTGTTAGAAGAATTGGAAGAGCAGGAAATGCTTAAGATTTTCCGTATTCTTCCAAAGGATATTGCGGCGGGTGTATTTTCCTATATGGAAGTGGGTTCCCAGCAATATATTATTACCTCCCTGTCAGAAAAGGATGCGGCAGGAATTATTGATAACCTGATGGCCGATGATGCAACAGACTTGTTGGAGGAAATGCCTGCCAGTATTGTAAAACGTCTGTTGGCAGCGGCAAGCCCGGATACCAGAAGAGATATTAATCATCTGCTCCGTTACCCGGAAGATTCTGCCGGAAGTATTATGACGGTGGAATTTGTAGATTTAAAAGAAAACCTTACGGTGGAACAGGCAATTCAGCGTATCCGCAATGTGGGTCTTGATAGTGAAACCATTAATATATGCTATGTCTTGGACAGCAGACGTACCCTTCTTGGTACAGTGGCTCTGCGGTATTTACTCCTTAGTCAGCCGGATGAGGTTATCGGAGACATCATGCATGAGAATGTAATCTCTTTAACCACCATGATGGACCAGGAGGAAGTAGTACGGCAGTTTAAGAAGTATGACTTTACTTCCATGCCGGTTGTAGATAACGAAAACCGTCTTGTGGGTATTATCACTGTCGATGACGTTGTGGATATCATGGAACAGGAAGCCCAGGAAGATATGGAATTGATGGCTGCTATCGTCCCGACGGACAAGCCGTATATGCGTATGGGGATTGTTGAAATATGGAAAACACGTATTCCGTGGCTTTTGTTATTGATGATATCGGCAACCTTTTCGGGAATGATTATTTCTTCGTTTGAAGAGGCCTTAAGCGTCTATGTTATTTTGACTTCATTTATACCGATGTTGATGGGTACCGGAGGAAATGCCGGTGGACAGGCAAGTACCACGATTATCAGAGGATTGTCTTTAAATGAGGTAGAGTACGAGGATATTCCGAAGGTTATGTTTAAGGAATTTAGCGTGGCTGCCCTTTGTGGTATCACCCTTGCAGTAGTCAATTTTGCAAAATTAATGCTGTTTGACAAGGTGGGATTATTGGTGGCATTGGTAGTAAGTATTACACTGGTGGTAGTGGTAGTGATTGCCAAGCTGGTAGGTTGCAGTCTGCCTATTCTGGCAAAGAGAATCGGATTTGACCCGGCGGTTATGGCAAGCCCGTTTATTACCACGATTGTAGACGTAATTTCCCTCCTCGTTTATTTCGAAATTGCAACAGCCTTGCTTCCTATGTAAAAAGGACGGGAAAAATAAGTATTTTAATAAATATCGCATGTTATGAAAAAATAAACGCCAAAACCTAGTGAAAATAACTAAGTTTTGGCGTTTTTGTTATTGATTTCTTGTGAAAAATGTGCAAGAATAAACTAGCCACGATTGATTGCCGCACGCTTGCGGAGCGTTGGGTCAAGAATCTTTTTACGGATTCGTAAGCTTTCCGGTGTGATTTCTAACAGCTCATCCGTATCGATAAATTCCAATGCCTGCTCCAAGCTTAATACCTTTTTAGGAGTAAGACGGAGGGCCTCATCCGCACTGGAGGAGCGTGTGTTTGTAAGCTGTTTTTTCTTACATACGTTAATTTCAATATCTTCTGTTTTTCCGGTCTGTCCGATTACCATTCCTGCATATACCTTTTCGCCCGGACCGATGAAGAGAGTACCGCGTTCTTGCGCATTGTACAATCCGTAGGTAATGGCCTCACCGGCTTCAAATGCAATCAGGGAACCCTGCTTGCGGTACGTCATATCTCCCTTATACGGACCATAACCGTCAAAAATCGTGTTCAGAATACCATTTCCCTTTGTATCCGTCATAAATTCCCCACGATAACCGATAAGTCCTCTGGACGGAATACAGAATTCCAGACGGGTGTAACCACCGCTAATGGAGGCCATACCTTGCAATTCGCCCTTTCGGCTGGATAATTTTTGGATGACGGAACCGGAAAATTCCTCCGGAACATCCACATAGGCAATTTCCATTGGTTCTAATTTCTGGTTACGTTCATTTGTTTTATAGAGAACCTCTGCTTTGGATACAGCAAATTCAAAGCCTTCACGCCGCATGTTTTCGATTAGGACGGACAAATGAAGTTCGCCCCTTCCGGATACTTTAAACGCATCCGTTGATTCGGTTTCTTCCACACGTAAGGATACATCCGTATTTAATTCGCGGAATAAACGCTCGCGGATATGACGGCTGGTAACGAATTTTCCTTCCTGACCCGCAAGAGGAGAGTCGTTTACAATAAAATTCATGGCAATGGTAGGCTCTGATATCTTCTGGAAAGGAATGGCTTCCGGATTCTCAGGAGAGCAGAGAGTATCACCAATATGAATATCTGTGATTCCGGAGATGGCTACAATGGAGCCGATGGAAGCAGATGCTACCTCAACCTTATTCAAACCGTCAAATTCATATAACTTGGAAATTTTTACTTTACGCATCTTATCCGGTTCATGGTGATTTACCATAACCACTTCCTGATTGACACGGATTTCTCCGTTGTCAACTTTTCCCACACCGATACGTCCCACATATTCGTTGTAATCAATGGTAGAGATAAGTACCTGTGTAGAAGCATCAGGGTCACCAACAGGTGCCGGAATGTAGTCCAGAATGGTATCAAATAATGGCACCATGTCTGTTCCCGGAGTATCCGGGTCTAAAGAGGCGATTCCTGCTTTGGCAGAAGCGTATACAAATGGACAGTCCAATTGTTCCTCGTTTGCTTCCAAATCAATGAACAAATCCAATACTTCATCCACAACCTCATAAGGTCTTGCCTCCGGTCTGTCAATTTTATTGATGCAGACAATAACCGGAAGTCCTAATTCCAACGCTTTTTTCAACACGAATTTTGTCTGTGGCATGGCGCCTTCAAAGGCATCTACCACAAGGACAACGCCGTTTACCATCTTTAATACACGTTCTACTTCACCGCCAAAATCCGCATGTCCCGGTGTGTCAATAATATTGATTTTGGTGTCTTTGTAAGTAACGGCAGTATTTTTGGAAAGAATCGTAATACCACGTTCACGCTCAATGTCATTGGAGTCCATAACGCGTTCAACCACTTCCTGATGGGCGCGGAATACACCGCTTTGTTTTAGCAGTTCATCTACCAGAGTGGTTTTTCCGTGATCAACATGGGCAATAATCGCTATATTACGAATATCCTCTCTTTTTTGATTCATAAATTGATACCTCCATATGGCTCCTTTTGGAGTCACCTTAAGATAATAAAGTCTTGATTTTCAAAAACTCACTAAGTATAGCACTATCTCTTTATTTGTGCAATATATGGCGTTTTGCGCGGTGAGAAAAACTTCTATTTTAGTATAACCTGCACATAAAATGATAATACAAAAACCAAACGCGGTCCAAATGTTGACTGAAAATTGGAGAAAAAATTTCTAAAGTTGAATATGAACGTATTCGAAGAAAAGGAGAACAAAATGACAGATAAGGTAATTGAAAACAATCAGGTAGTAGTAATGGGTACAATTGTAAGTGACTTTGTGTACAGTCACGAGATATTCGGAGAGGGCTTTTATATGGTAGATATAGAAGTAGAGCGTTTAAGTGACTCTTCCGATATCATTCCGATTATGATTTCGGAACGGTTGATTAATGTGGAAGAGGATTATAAAGGATACATGATTGCAGTAGTGGGTCAGTTCCGTTCTTATAATCGTCATGAAGAAAAGAAAAATCGTTTGATACTATCGGTATTTGCGAGAGAAATAGAATTTATTGATGCAATCGAAGAAAGTGCAAAATCAAATCAGATTTATTTAGACGGTTTTATCTGTAAGGAACCGATTTACCGTAAAACTCCGTTGGGAAGAGAAATTGCGGATTTATTGATTGCGGTGAACCGTCCATATGGAAAATCCGATTACATTCCATGTATCTGCTGGGGACGTAATGCAAGATTTGCCAGCAATTTTTCAGTGGGCTCCCGTTGTGCCATCTGGGGACGTATCCAGAGCCGCGAATATATGAAAAAAATCAACGAAGAGGAAGCGGTAAAGCGTATTGCTTATGAGGTAAGCGTAAGTAAACTGGAGCTTTTGGATGAAATCCGCGGAGCAATGGGAAGAGAAGAAGCGGAGTATCAAATTTTAACAACCTAGGTTGACAGATAAAATAAGTGGTGTTATGATACTTACATCTAAAGGCACAAGGTAGTGCCAATTGCATATTTTTAGGGTAGAGGTCGCGTGAATCAAGAGTAGTTCTTCGGATGTGACAGGCACAGATGAAGGAGAGTGAAAGGGAGGAACGCCGAAAGAGGAGATTTCCTGTATATCAAGTCTTGGGCACAAAGTGAATAACTTTGTGACTGTCATCTTTTTAAGATGGGGAGCTATCGAAACGATTAATTTGTTTTAAAAGACCGAGCCCTCATACTCGGTCTTCATCTTTTTGTAAAAGAAAAAGATGAAGGCTGGATGTGCACTGCGCGCGTAATGAAAATGTCGCTATCGCGACCGCGCTCGGCACGGAAGTTTCGCAAGCGAAACTTCATCTTTACAGTTTATATATCAATAGGTAGGAGGAGAAGATTATGGCAATTTTTACAGGTGCAGGTGTAGCAATCGTAACACCATTTAAGGGAAACGGAGAAGTAGATTACGAAACCTTTGCAAAAAACATTGAATTTCAGATTGAAAAGGGAACCGATGCAATCATCGTATGCGGAACCACCGGAGAGGCTTCCACACTTTCCCATGAAGAACATATTGAAGTAATCCGTTACTGTGTAGAATGTGTAAACGGAAGAATTCCGGTAGTAGCGGGAACCGGTTCGAATTGTACGGAAACAGCGATTTACCTTTCACAGGAAGCTGAGAAAGCAGGAGCAGACGGATTATTAGTTGTTACTCCATATTATAACAAAGCTACCCAGAAGGGCTTATATGAACACTTTAAGATGGTAGCGGATGCAGTTAAGATTCCGATTATTCTTTATAATATCCCGGGAAGAACCGGTGGAGTTAATATTTTACCTGAGACAGTAGTAAGACTTTGTACGGAAGTTGAAAATATTGTTGGTGTAAAAGATGCAACAGGTAATATCTCACAGGTTGCCAAATTAATGTCTATCGCAGACGGTAAAGTGGATTTATACTCCGGTAATGACGACCAGATTCTTCCATTATTATCCTTAGGCGGTAAGGGTGTTATTTCTGTATTATCCAACGTGGCACCTACAGAGACTCATGAGATTTGCGCTAAGTTCTTTGCAGGCGATGTGGAAGGAAGCCGTAAGCTTCAGTTAGAATTACTTACATTAATTAACCTGTTGTTTATTGAAGTGAATCCGATTCCTGTTAAGAAAGCATTACAACTTATGGGAATGATGGGCGGTACTTTAAGACGTCCTCTTACTGAAATGGAAGAAGATAATGCAGCTAAATTAGAAAAAGAAATGAAGGCTGTAGGCTTATTATAGTAGGAATAAAAAAGAAACATTTTATTAAGCTGCTTCCCAAAGGAGGCAGCTTAATCTGAATAAAGCCATAGATATATTCTTTATATACACTTTATATACATAGGATAGGGAATGGTATAAATAGCAATATATTAAATTTAGAATTAATAATTAATGGAGGAAGTGTTATGACAAATATTATTATGCATGGTTGCAACGGACGTATGGGACAGATGATAGCCGGACTTGTGGAAAAGGACGCAGATGCACAGATTATTGCGGGAATTGATGTGGTTGATTTCGGGAAAAATCCATTCCCGGTATATGCCACCATTGATGAATGTGATAAAAAAGCAGATGTTATTATTGACTTTGCTTCTGCAAAAGCGGTGGATGCGCTGTTGGATTATTGTGAACGTACCGCAACCCCATGTGTTCTTTGTACAACAGGTCTTTCCGAAGAACAGATTAAGAGAGTGGAGGACGTTTCTAAGAAGGTAGCCATTTTAAAATCTGCCAATATGTCGTTGGGTATTAATATGCTGCTTAAGATTTTAAAGGATGCAGCAAGCGTGCTTGCTCCGGCGGGATACGATATTGAAATCGTAGAAAAACACCATAACCAGAAATTGGACGCGCCAAGCGGAACTGCCCTTGCACTGGCTGACAGCATTAACGAAGTATTTGATAATGAGTATGAATATGTGTATGATAGAAGTACAAGAAGAGAAAAACGACCGGAAAAGGAAATTGGTATTTCCGCTGTCCGTGGCGGCACAATTGTGGGAGAGCATGATGTTATTTTTGCAGGAACAGATGAAGTAATTACATTTTCCCACACAGCATATTCCCGTGGTGTATTCGGAAAGGGTGCATTAGAAGCTGCCAAATTCTTAAATGGAAAGGGACCGGGATTCTATACAATGGCAGATGCCATTGACAGTGCAATGTAGGTTTTTCTTGATTGAATGACGAAAATGGGAGAAGACACATGGATAACATGGAATTAGTGTATTTAAAAAGCCTTGCGAAGCAGTTTCCTACCATTGCTTCTGCGTCTACGGAGATTATTAACTTAGAGGCGATTCTGAATCTTCCTAAGGGTACGGAGCATTTCCTTACGGATATTCACGGAGAGTATGAACAGTTTAATCATGTTCTTAAGAATGGTTCCGGTTCTGTCAGAAGAAAAATAGACGAGGAGTTTGGAAATACATTAAGCCTGCGTGATAAAAAGAGTCTTGCTACATTAATCTATTATCCGGTGGAAAAGCTGGAGATTATACAGGAGGAAGAAGAAAATCTGGAGGATTGGTACAAGATTACACTTCATCGTCTGGTCCAGATGACAAAGCGTGTTTCTTCCAAGTATACCCGTTCTAAGGTACGAAAAGCGTTACCAAAGGATTTTGCATACGTTATCGAAGAATTGATTACCGAAAAAGAAGAGGTACAGGACAAAGAGGCGTATTATAACGGAATTATCAATACCATTATCAAAATCGGACGTGCTCCGGATTTCATTACCGCTCTTTGTAACCTGATTCAGCGTATGGTTGTGGATCATCTCCATATTGTCGGGGATATTTATGACAGAGGAAAGGGACCTCATATTATTATGGATACCCTGCGTGCCTATCATTCGGTGGATATTCAATGGGGCAATCATGATGTGGTATGGATGGGAGCTGCCAGCGGACAGCCGGCGTGTATTGCCACCGTGATCCGTATTGCAGCCAGATACGGCAATCTGGACACGATTGAAGAAGGATACGGTATTAACCTGATTCCCCTTGTGACCTTTGCCCTCAAAACATATGAAAATACCAATTGTGACCGTTTCGCCATCAAATATGGTGAAGATTACAATATAAATGACCTGGATATGGATATGAAAATCCATAAAGCAATATCCATATTACAGTTTAAGCTGGAAGGCCAGATTATTAAGCGCCGGCCGGAGTTTGCTATGGATGACCGTTTGCTTTTGGATAAGATTGATTTTGATAAAAAAACGGTTGTTATCTATGGAAAAGAATACCCGATGCTGGATGTGGACTTCCCAACCATTGATCCAAGTGACCCATACCGCCTGATAGAAGAGGAAGAGCAGGTGGTAGACCGCTTAAAAGATGCGTTCCGTCATAGTGAAAAACTTCAGCGTCATGTTAAATTCCTCTTTTCCAAGGGAGGCCTGTATAAGGTACATAATTCCAACCTTTTATACCATGGCTGTGTGCCGATGGATGAGGAAGGCAATTTTAATAAAGTGAATGTTTACGGAAAAGAATATGCCGGTAAGGAATTGTATGATGTCTTAGACAGTTATGCAAGAAAAGGCTACTATTCCCAGGATAAGAAAGAAAAGCAAAAAGGGCAGGATATTATCTGGTATATCTGGGCAGGACCGAATTCACCGGTATTCGGCAAGGATAAAATGACGACTTTTGAGCGTTATTTTGTGGAAGATAAAGAAACCCATAAAGAAAAGAAGAACAGCTATTACCGTTTGATGGATAATGAAGAAGTATTGAACCATATCTTAACAGAATTTGGTCTCAGTACCGAGTCCTCCCATATTATTAACGGACATGTGCCCGTAGAGCTTAAGAAGGGAGAAACGCCGATAAAATGTAAGGGTAAGCTGTTGATTATCGATGGCGGTTTCTCGAAAGCATATCATGATAAGACCGGAATAGCAGGGTATACCCTGGTAGCCAATTCTCATGGTATGTGTCTGGTTTCCCATGATGTGTTTGAATCAAAGGAATCAGCAATACGGAATGAATCGGATATTTTTTCTGACTCTATCTTTGTGGAAACAGCCCCGCAACGAATCCGTGTAGCGGATACGGATATCGGAATTGAGCTGCGTACCAGTATTGAGCAGTTGGAAAATCTTTTAAAAGCATATCATGACGGTGTTATCGTGGAAAAAGGTATGTAAAACACGTGCTATTTAATAAAAAAAGGGGCATTTTTGAAAATGTCCCTTTTTATGCTTATAGGATACAAGGATTATCGTGTTAATTCTCTGACACCTTCACCAACGCCGTCAACAACATCTGCAGCAGCGTTTCCTACATTATCTACAGCATCTCCGACAACATTTCCGGCATCATTACCGGCGTTGTTATCAGCGGCAATAGGGTTACCGTTGGCATCGGTTAAGTTGGCATTGTCATCTACCATAGCGTTTTCTTCTACAACCGTATCGGCTGAAGTAGAGATTTCTGTATTGTCGGTGTTTCCACCGTTGTCATGAGTATCTGTTGTTTTTTCTTCTTCTATAATACCTTCTTCTGTATTCATCGGTGTGCTTTCCACCATGTCGTTTGTGTTGTTTGTGTCTGTTCCACAGCCTGCGCATCCGGTAAGTACTCCGGAAGAAAGTGTAAGAACAAGAATCAGTACTAAAGTAAGTGTAATAGATTTTTTCATATCATACTCCCATCTGCGTATCCATACGCGTTTTCTGTTTTCTACTGTGTTTAGTATGAAATGAAAATTTGAATTTTATTCAATGAAATTTTGCGATATAATAGAAAAAGTGAAAAAAGGAGGACATGACATGAAATTTCGTCCATGTATAGACATTCATAACGGAAAAGTGAAGCAGATTGTCGGCAGTAGCCTAAAAGATGAAGGAAATCAGGCAAAAGAGAATTTTGTGGCGGATATGGATGCCGGAGAGTTTGCTTCTTTGTATAAAAAACACATGTTATTTGGTGGACATATTATCCTTCTCAATAAGGAGGGAAGTGAATATTATGAAGCCACCAAGGCACAGGCCATGAAAGCATTGGCTGCTTTCCCCGGAGGGATGCAGATTGGGGGAGGAATTAATGACACTAATGCCACCCAGTTTATAAACGCCGGTGCAAGTCATGTTATCATAACTTCTTATGTGTTCCAAAACGGTAAAATTAATTTTGAAAATTTGGAAAAAATGAAGCGTGCTGTTGGTAAGGAACATTTGGTGTTGGATCTTAGTTGCCGTATGAAAAACGGAGAATACATTATTGTTACCGACAGATGGCAAAAGGATACGGATTTTGTGCTAAATCATGAAAATTTAAGCATTCTTGCAAGTTATTCTGACGAATTCCTGATTCATGCGGTGGATGTTGAAGGAAAAATGGGAGGGATTGACAGAAATCTTGCAAAAATTTTGGGCTCTTGGAACAAGATTCCTATCACTTATGCGGGTGGGGTGCATAACTTTTATGATTTAAATGAGCTTTATGATGCAGGAAACGGAAGATTAGATGTGACAATTGGAAGTGCATTATCATTATTTGGAGGGCCTATGGATTTTGAAGAAGTGATAAAGTACTGTAAAAATTTTGAATAACAGCAGAAAACGACAGAAGTTTATATTTTGTATCTTTGCAGAGAAAAATTGTATAATTAAAAAATGCCAGTCCAATGGGCTGGCATTTTAAGTGCATCTGAATTGCACATTCATTCATTAAGTACTGCTAATTCATACAAAGTAAAAAGACTGCTTATGTTAATCCTTTATTTATAGAACAGGCACATCGGATGAATGAGACTAATAAGAGATGTCTCTTATTATAACTTTGTTACGTTAACTGCCTGAGGTCCTTTTTCTCCGTTTACAACTTCGAATTCAACAGCAGCGCCTTCGTCTAAAGACTTAAAGCCTTCCATGTTGAGACCGGAGTAGTGTACGAATACATCATTTCCTGCTTCATCACAGATAAATCCGTAACCTTTTTGGTTGTTGAACCATTTTACTGTACCTTTGTTCATTGCAAAGTCCTCCAAAAAAAATATCTGATGTTGTGGGTCTCACAACAAATTAAGAATAACATAGCACTTTAGAAAAGTAAAGTGGAATTTCAAATATTTGGAATTGCTGAAAATGGATATATTTGGTATAATTATGAACTTGATAACATGGAAAATCTGGTTTTATCACAGGAAGCATGGTGTAATATGTCGGAATGTGGTAGTTTACTAAGGAGGTTTGAACATTTGAAAAACGGTAAGAAGAAAAGGAAAAATAATTATGTTCTTCTGCTGGTATCGGATTCGCCTGTTGAAAAAGTAAAGAAATATAAATTTACGAGAGCGAGAGTCAGCTTTTTAAAAACTATTATTATGCTGTTTTTTCTAGTACTGATTGGTTATATCGGTTTTAGTTCTTATTATAACACTGTTGCAATCAGTCATTTTTCAACAAAAGAAACAGCATATACAGCTAAGATTACAGAGCTGGAAGAAGCGAATGCAGTTTTGACAGAGGAGAATGAACAGCTGACTGAGAAGGTTACGATTTTAAGTAAGACAGTCAATGAGAAGGTTGATGCTGAAAAGGTACAGGAAGAAAAGAATATGCCAAAGGGTTTCCCGTTATCAGGAACTGCAGATATGGAAGAAACGGAAGAAACTGTGGAGACAGATGATGGTGATGAGGTAAGACCAATGCTTTTGTTTAATGCTGACGGAGAGGTTGCGGTTGTGTCAGCAGGAGCAGGTACGGTCAATTTTATAGACATGGACAACGAATATGGTTATCAGGTTCATATTGACCATGGAAACGGATATGTAACTATTTACCGTAGCGGTACAGAGCCAAAGGTCAGCCAGGGAGATGAGGTGGCAAGAGGTGCTCTTCTTTATGAAATGTACGAAGATGAGGATAATGAACTTGCTGATAATATGGCATATCAGGTAATGAAGGATGGAGAATACATAATTCCGACCGAGGTGTTGGAAATTAATGGGTAAAAGTTAACTGACTGGAAAGGAGAAAAAATGTTGAAAAAGAATAATAATTTTGTGAATGGTGAGAGTACTGTTATCGGAGCCGGTACAGTGGTGGAAGGAAGCTTAAAAGCAGCAATGTCGGCAAGAATTGATGGTACCGTAAATGGAAATGTAACAAGTGAAGGTACTATTGTTGTGGCAAATGAAGGTATTGTGAATGGTAATATTACGGCGGCGGAAGTAAAAATCAGCGGTGTTGTTAATGGTAATGTTACCGCAAATGAAAAAATTGAACTGATTGCACGCGGCAAATTAATCGGTGATATTAAAACAGCAAGCCTTAATATATCAGACACTGCTGTTTTCCATGGAAATTGCAATATGCAGGAGGATTCTGTTAAAGTATCAGCAGATGCAACGGAAACAAATGTGGATGAAAAAGAAGAGGTAAAGGAAGAGTAAGAACAGCTTATTTATAAACAAAAAGCACGCGCAGCGTGCTTTTTGTTTATTCTTCCATTCTCTGGAATACCAGTTCGTATCCATCATTACCATAATTCAGGGAGCGGTTTACACGGCTGATGGTGGCAGTGGAAGCTCCTGTTTTTTCAGCGATTTCAAGATAAGTTTTGCGTTCGCGCAACATGGTAGCAACTTCAAAACGCTGTGATAATGATAATAATTCATTGACTGTACATAAATCTTCAAAAAAACTATAACATTCGTTTTTATCTTTAAGGCTCAGAATTGCATCAAACAAATGGTCTACGGCCTCAGTTTGAATCTTTTTGTTCATTAATGAATACCAACCTTTCATTCCTATCTTTTTACACTAACACAGTGACATTTTAACATACTAAAGTTTTAAAGTAAAGAAGAATT